>NZ_JBEPCJ010000017.1:0-135176 GCF_040299565.1 Spirillospora sp. NPDC000708 | reverse complement strand
GACACTCGCCCGTACCGGCGAAAATCCCCATCCGCCCGATACGACGACACACCCCGTGACAACGAGCAAGATGAAGCGTAGAGACCGCCGATTCCGCCTGTCCATCAGGTAAGTCACCTGTGGATAACTATGGCGGGCGTCGCCGCTGGGCTGATCAGCGCAATCAGTCAAGTCCCTGATCGGTTCCACCGCTATTTGGCCGGAACCGGCCGCTGTGCAGCCGAAGATGTAAGGGTTGGCCCCTCTTTGAACAGTTGCAATAGATTCGCCGGAATTGGCGTCGCGTCCTTCGTTCCGTAGCCGAGTTTGGCGATGTCGTCGGCGGTGGGGATCGGGTAGCGGAGGCCCTGGTCGGTGAGGACGGAGAACGTCTGCAGCGGCTGGCCGGGGCCGGAGAGGGTGCCCGCGAACGTCCCGCCGCCGGGGAGGACGACCTGGTCGAGGCCGGAGGACGTCTGGCCGGACACGGCGGGAAGGCTGCCCCCGATGGTGAAGCGGGCGTCCGTCGATAGGTGGGACGCCTTCCGGTAGACGGTGCACAGGGGCTGCTGGGGGTCGTACGTGACGATGCGGGGCGGTGTGTCCGGCAGGGAGCGGTCGTACAGGTTGGTCTGGGACGGCTTGGACGCGGCCTGTGCGGGGGTGATGTCGCGCGGTGGGCCCGCTGCCAGTGAGTCGAGCAGGAGCCGGGCCTGCGTAGCGGAGATGCTGGCGAGACCGTCGGGAACTTGGACGTACCACCGTTCCGGGGTGCCCGCTATGGCGGCGACATGGAAGATCTGGCCCGCCGGCGCCGAGGTGTCGCCAGGGCCGGGGAACTCGTGTCCTTCCTGGGGGATGGAGGGCGCGGCATAGTCGGGCCCCTGGGGCAGACCGTTCAGCCAGCGTTCGTCCACGGGCACGGGCTGGTCGGCGCTGAGGCCGCGGGCGGCCTTCGGGGTGATCCGCATCCGGCTGTTGCGCCAGATGAGCCAGTCCTGGGATCCGCCCCTGACGACGACGCCTTGGGCGTCGGTGAGAGGGCGCCCTCCTATGTCGCGTCCGCCCACCAGGGAGACCGTGGATCCGCCCGAAGGTGCCGTAGTGCGGGCGCACAAAGACCATGACGTGTGGCTGGGCTTCCCTGGGGCGGGCAGGGACTCGGGGGCGCCCTGGATACCGGTGAGCGGGTCGCGTGGGTACTTCGCCAGGGACTTGGACGAGACCGCCTTGCGCTGGATGTCGGACGTCGGCATGGCCAGGCGGGCGGACGCGTAGTTGAGGAACGGGACGAGCTTGCGGTCCTGCCTGCTGTAGGCGTAGGTGGCGCCCGTCTCCTTCTCGATGATGAGGACGCCGGGGCGTTCGAGGTTGCGGGCGCCGCCCTTGAAGATGAGGCCGGTGATGCCGAATCCGGCTGCTACCAGGACGGCCACCATGACGCCGCAGAGCGTCCCGACGCCGGTGCGGCGCAGTGGGGACTCCGCGGCGCTCGGGCGGCCCTGGAGGAGCGCCAGGGCCACGCGCTGGGTCATCAGACGGTGCGCCTGGTACAGGTCCTTGCGGGTCTGCATCAGCCGGCCAGTCCGCGCAGCCAGGAGTACAGGCCGAGCAGCCCCAACGCGAGGGGCAGCAGGCTGATGATGAGCATGATGTCGACGATGTCGCCGGCACGGCCCCAGAAGGGTGACGGCTTGCGGACGGGGAGCCTTAGGGCCATGGCCGTCATGACGGCGACGGCCAGTGCGGCGGGGACGACGACCGTCAGCAGCGTCACGGCGGGGCCGGCCGTGGCGGCCTGGTGCAGGGCGAGGATGGCGAGGCCGGCGAGCCCTGACAGCAGCATCCAGAGGCGTTGTGAACGGCCGTGGAAGACACGCGCGCGCAGGAGGAGCACCAGGGAGAGGCAGAGGCTCATCGTCACGGGGAGCCATCCGTGCGTGGTCAGCAGGGAGAGCTGTGCGCCGAGCCCCGCCAGCCCTACGGCGGAGACCAGTCCGGTGGCGAAGCGGTCGGCTTCGCGCGTACGGCGTAGGAGGGTAGGGCCGTCGAAGGTCTGGGCGCTGCGGAGTTCTTCGGCGTTCTCCGGGACGGGAGGCAGGGGCAGGCGGGCAAGGCGGAACGCCAAGGACGGGATGAGGGCCGTGACTGCGAGGCCCAGGGAGGCGTCGAGGGCGGCCGTACCCGACGGGGACAGCCCGACCCCTTGGACGAGTGCGGCGGACACCAGTCCGAGCAGGGCGACGAACGCGATGCCCAGGAACGTCGGCAGGCCGTCGTGGATAGCGAAGGCGGAGACGACGGCGGCGAGAGTGACCGCTGCGAAGGCTGCCGCCAGGTGGGGCGTTCCTAGGTCCAGAAGAGGCACGGGCCTGGCCGGCGCTAGGAGGCCGCCTAGGAACGCGTATGGAAGCGCGCTGTAGCCGAACACGGCTCCGGCCCCCGAATCGCCCAGCGCGCGCGACAGGACGATGCCCGCCAGCAGGAGCACTACGGCGACACCGGCGGACACGGCCGTCAGCAGCCCCCAGGGCGGCCCCGACAGGGCGATGCCCACGGCGCCCAGGCCGAGGGTTGCTGCGCCGGCGAGGAGGCCGAAGCGCCGGGTGGTCTCCGGGCGCCACCGGTCGGCATGCTCGTTCACCCCAGTGGCGACGACGTCGGCCACGTCGTCGAACGCGACCTCGGGGAACTGGGACAGCTCGGGCCGGAAGTAGAGGATCTCCCCGTCTCGGACGCCGAGGGAGGACAGCGAGCGGGACTCGTCGAGGGGCGCCTCGTCCAGCCGCTGCAGCACCCAACCGGAGTGCGCGAGCCCGGCGTCGGCCAAATTGTTGCCCGCGACCTGCAGCAACGTCGGAAGCATGTGGGAAAGGGGAATGTCTCCGGGCAGCGAGAGGTCCAGCCTGCGGTGCGGGGCGACGACGACCACGCGGCACAGGTCGGCGCCCGTCGAGGTATTCACGCGACCTCCGTTCGTAGCGATGACCGCACATTCACTATCAGCCGGGGCCGTTTTCCGCCACCTGGAGAATGGCTTTACATCGGGCGGCGGTCCGCGTCCGGGATCACTAGGATGACCGAAAATTGACTCCGGGTCATGACGATGCGAAGGGACGCGGCCGTGGGAATCGTGGTGGTGCGGCGGCCGGAAAGGCGGCCGCCTCCGCGGCTGCCCGAGGGCGAGATCGTGCTGGAGCCTCCCCCGGAGATCCCGGAGACGATCAGCCAGGGGTTCGCGAACGCGCTGATGTACCTGCCGATGGCGGCCAGCGGCGCCGCCATGGGGCTGATGTTCATGGGCGGCGCGGGCGGCGCCGGCGGCGGCAACCCGATCATGTGGGTGGCGTCCGGCCTGTTCGTCCTGTCGATGGTCGGCATGGGCTTCGGGCACATGGGGCAGGGGGCGGGCGAGCGGAAGCAGCGGCTGAACGGGGCGCGCCGCGACTACTACCGCTACCTGGACCAGATGCGCGCGCGCGTGCGGAAGGCCGCGGCACAGCAGCGGGAAGCCCTGGAGTGGAGCGGGCCCAGCCCGCGGACACTGTGGTCGCTGGCGATGAGCCACCGGCTGTGGGAGCGGCGCCCGGCGGACGACGACTTCGGCCAGGTGCGGATCGGGCGCGGGCGGCAGAGGCTCGCGCTGGAGCTCGTCACTCCGGAGACCAAGCCGATCGAGGACCTGGAGCCGATGTGCGCCGGTGCGCTGCGGCGCTTCGTGCGCGCCCATGCGACGGTCCCCGACCTCCCCGTCGCGGTGTCGTTGCCGGCGTTCGCGCGGATCGTGGTGACGGGTGACCCGATCGCGGCTCGGTCCATGGCGCGGGCGCTGGTGGCGCAGCTTGTCACCTTCCATACGCCGGACGACGTGCGCCTCACCATCTGCGCGTCGCCGGACCGGATGAGGCACTGGCAGTGGGCCAAGTGGCTGCCGCACTGCCTGCACCCCACGGAGGAGGACGCTGCGGGGCCTGTGCGCCTCACAGGGCACTCGCTTGCGGACCTTGAGGCTCTACTTGAGGACGACCTGAAGGACCGCCCTCGGTTCTCTCCTGGGGTCGACACCCAGGATCTTCCGTTCCACGTGGTGGTGATGGACGACGGCATCGTCCCGGCGGACTCGCAGATAGGCGCGGACGGCATCAAGGGCGTGTGCGTCATCGACCTCAGCGGTTCCGTAGCGCCGACGTCCGACGCGACCATGCTGCGCCTGCACGTCACCAACGACGGCATGCAGATGCTGGAGCGCGACCACACCGGCAAGGACGTGTCCAGTCCGCTGGGTAAGGCGGACTGGTTCACGCCCGTGCAGGCGGAGGGTCTCGCGCTGCGCCTGGCGCCGTTGCGGGCGGGCGCCGCGGACGAGCCGGAGCAGAACGCGCTGGCCGGCAATCTCACTTTGACGTCGCTGCTCGGTCTGGCCGGGCCCTACGACATCGACCTTCGCTCTACCTGGCAGCCGCGGGCGCAACGCAACCGGCTACGCGTTCCCATAGGCGTGGACTCCGACGGCCGTACCGTGGAGCTCGATATCAAGGAGTCCGCGCAGGGCGGCATGGGTCCGCACGGGCTGCTGATCGGTGCGACCGGTTCGGGTAAGTCCGAGCTGTTGCGGACGCTGGTTCTGGCCTTGGCGGTCACGCATTCCTCGGAGACGCTCAACTTCGTCCTTGTCGACTTCAAGGGCGGGGCGACGTTCCTCGGGCTGGAACGCCTGCAGCATGTGTCGGCGGTCATCACGAACCTGGAGGAGGAGCTTCCGCTCGTCGACCGCATGTACGACGCGCTCCAGGGGGAGATGATCCGGCGGCAGGAACTGCTGCGGGCCGCCGGTAACTACGCCTCGCTGCGCGACTACGAGCGCGCGCGCGAGCAGGGTGCCCAGTTGGCCCCGCTGCCGACGCTGTTCGTGGTGCTGGACGAGTTCTCCGAGTTGCTGGCCGCCAAGCCGGAGTTCGCGGAGCTGTTCGTGATGATCGGGCGCCTGGGGCGTTCCCTGGGCGTGCACCTGCTCCTCGCCTCGCAGCGGTTGGAGGAGGGCAAGCTGCGGGGACTCGATTCGCATCTGTCGTACCGGATCGGGCTCCGCACGTTCTCGGCCATGGAGTCGCGGGTGGTCCTGGGTGTGCCGGACGCCTACGAGCTGCCGTCCCAGCCCGGCAACGGTTACCTCAAGGTCGATGTCAGCGACATGGTCCGGTTCAAGGCGGCGTACGTGTCGGGGCCGGTCGAGGAGGAGGAGCGCACACAGACGGCCGCTGCCGGTACGGGGACGCCGCGCCAGATCATTCCCTACAGCACGGCTTATGTTCCCCCGCAGACGCCGCGTCAGCCCGCTCTCGAGCAGTCTGGTGCCGGGCCGGAGTCGGGCGAGACTCTGTTCAAGGCCGTCATCGATCAGCTCGCAGGGCAGGGTCCTGCAGCGCACCGCATCTGGCTGCCGCCGCTGGACGTTCCCCCCACGATCGACCAGTTGCTTCCCCCGTTGACGCCCACGCGCGAGCACGGCCTGACAGCGGCGGGCTGGGAGGGCCGTGGCCGTCTCGCCGCCGTGGTGGGGATCGTCGACCGGCCGTTCGACCAGCAGCGCGTCCCGTTCTGGGTGGATCTGTCGGCGGCGGCCGGGCATGTGGGGATCGCAGGCGCGCCGCAGACGGGCAAGTCCACGATCCTGCGCTCGCTCATCACGTCGCTCTCGCTGCTACACACTCCGGAGGAGGTGCAGTTCTACTGCCTGGACTTCGGTGGCGGCACGCTCGCCGGCCTTTCAGGGCTGCCGCATGTGGGCGGGGTGAGCAACCGGCTCAACGCCGATCGCGTCCGCAGGACGGTCGCCGAGGTGTCCACGCTCCTTGAGCGGCGTGAGCGGGAGTTCGCCGAACGCGGCATCGACACCATCGCGACGTATCGGCGTCTACGGGCGGCCGGTCAGATCCCCGGTGACGGGTTCGGAGACGTGTTCCTCGTAGTGGACGGGTGGATGACGCTGCGCCAGGAGTACGAGCACCTGGAGGAGGTCATCACCGACATGGCCGCGCGCGGGCTCGGCTTCGGCGTGCACGTGGTGGCGACGGCCGGCAAGTGGTCGGAGTTCCGGATGGGGATCCGGGACGTGTTCGGCACACGGCTGGAACTGCGCCTGGGCGACTCCTACGAGTCGGAGATCGACCGACGGCTGGCCGAGAACGTCCCCGAGGGGCGCCCGGGGCGTGGCCTCACGCGGGACCGCCTGCATTTCCTGGCCGCGCTGCCGCGCCTGGACGGGAAGGGCGGCGCCGACGACCTCGGCGACGGCGTGGCGAAGATGGTGGAGGCGGTCGCGGGAGCCTGGCAGGGGCCCCAGGCGCCGCCCGTGCGGCTGCTGCCGGACCTGCTGCCGTCCTCGGCCCTGCGGGAGGCTCTCGGGGACGCTGAGACGCCGAAATGGCGCGTCCCCGTCGGGATCGACGAGGACGCCCTGTCGCCGGTCCTGCTGGACTTCGCCGCCGACCCGCACTTCGTAGTCGTCGGCGACACCGAGTGCGGCAAGTCGAACCTGCTGCGGCTGATCACCGAGGGCATCGTGGCCGGCCACGGCCCCGACGAGGCGAAGCTGATCTTCATCGACTACCGGCGCGCGCTCCTCGACACGGCCGACACCGACCACCGCGTCGGCTACGCCGCTTCGGCGTCGGCCGCCACGGAGCTGGTGGCCGATCTGGTGGACGCCCTCAACGACCGCCTCCCTCCGGCCGACCTCACCCCGGAGCAGTTGCGTAAGCGGTCCTGGTGGAAGGGGTCGGACGTGTTCGTCGTCGTCGACGACTACGACCTCGTCGCCACGGCGAACAACCCGCTGTTGCCGCTCCTGGACCTTCTCCCCCAGGCGCGTGACATCGGCCTTCACCTCGTCCTGTCCCGGACCATGGGCGGGATGGGCCGCGCCCTGTACGACCCGGTGATTCAGCAGTTGAAGGACTTGGCCGCACCGGCGCTCATCATGTCCGGCAGTAAGGAGGAGGGCGCGCTCTTCGGCGAGGTGCGCGCGACGCCACTGCCGGTGGGCCGGGGCACCTTCACCGACAGGCGCAACGGCGCACGCCTGGTGCAGACCGCCGTACTCGACGACTAACGGAGGTCGCTCAGTGGTGGGCGCCGATGGTGCCGCCCTCGGTGCCGGTGACGATCGGCTCCTCGTCCTCTTCCCGGTCGCCTAGGACGACGCGTCCGGGACGCCATCCGCGGCGTTTCCCCATGGGAACGACGATGCCGCACAGCGCCGCCAGTGCCGCGAGCCCTACGGCGCCTGCCGCGACACCTATAGCGATGTCGGTCGTATGGCCGTCCGGGTGCGATGGCGCCGCCAGTTTCACCGGGTGCAGTGAGGGTTGCGCCGTCGCCGCTCCAGGGGCGTCCTCGCCGGGCACTATCGCGGTGACGGCCTGCGTCGGGTTCACCATGCCGCGCCCCGTGCCGTCACCAACGTTGCCGTCGGCGGTCGACAGAACGCGCCGGACGACCTGGTCCTGATGCAGCGCGGGGTGGCTCGCCCGCACCAGCGCCACGAGACCCGACACGTAGGCGGCGGCGAAGCTGGTCCCTTCCGCTTGGGGGTTGTAGCCGCCGCCGGGCCACGGAATGGTGAGATCCCTTCCGGGCGCACCCACGTCCACCCTGGACTGCAGGCCGGACGACTCGATGCGGTGGCCGTCCTCCCCCAGCGACGCGACGGAGATGACCCCCGGATAGCTCGCGGGGTAGGCGGGGCCATCGTTTCCGTCGTCCCTGGTGGCGTTGCCCGCCGCGGCGACGACGACCGCATCGTGGTCCTGCGCGTAGCGGACGGCCTGCTCCAGGGCCGAGGACGGAGCGGCCGCTATGGAGACGTTGACGACCTGAGCACCAGCGTCGACCGCCTTACGGATGGCGCTCGGAAGGCGCTCGCCGCCGTGCTCGTCGCGGTCGGCGTTCTGCTGTTTGACGATGACGAGGCTGGCGCCTGGCGCGACACCGGTCAGCGGGATCCCTTGGGAGGTAAGGTCGCGGCCAGCGATGAGCGCGGCGACACCGGTGCCATGGCCGGCGCAGTCCTTCTTGCCCGTTGCGGTGAGATCGGTGTAGTCGGCGACGCGCCCCTCCAGCATCGTGTGACCGGCGTCCACGCCGCTGTCGACGACGGCCACCTTGACGCCCTGTCCCCGGGTCAGGCCCCACACACGCTGGAAGGCGAGCCGCTTCTGCGCCCAGGATTCCTTGATCGCCCCGCGGTAGCCGCGCGGGAGGTCGCATGTGACCGGAATCTGCGTGGCCGGTGGCGGCGCACTAGTGGACGGCTTAGGGGTCGGCTTGGCGGAGGGTTTGGCGGACGGTGTCGTCGTGGGCTTCGACGATGGCTTCTTCGACGGCGAGGACTTCGGCGACGGCTCCACTACGGGACGTCCGAACGCGGTGCCTGGTACGGCAGCGGACGCCGGTGAGGCGGGCCACGAGGACGCCAGTAAGACACCGGCCGCAACGAGTCCGATCGCGCGCATCGCCTTCTCCCCCGGGGGCATGGGTGGCTGCTCGGCGAACGACTGTAGAGGAATCCTTACGCCGTTGGCATCGCACCTGTAGGGGAGCTGTCAAGGAGCGTGGCGCCGGTGGTCCCGCCGTAGCCGGACGGTCATCAGGACCGCTGCGATCACCGCGCCCAGGAGGAAACCCACAAGGAAGCCGGTACGGGAGTCCGCCGGCGCGAAGGCGAGCCATCCTGCGCAGACCACGATGACGAAGGCCGCATAGCACGAGATGAACACGTAGAAGCGCTTGCTGCGGAAGAACCGCCTGGCCGGAACGTCGGGCAGTGCCTGCTCCCAGGCATCGTCTCCAGGCGAGGTCAGCCGTGCGGCGAATTCCTCTACGGGACCGAACTCCTCTTCCGGGGCCTTCCCTGACTCCGCTACGTACGCGGCAAGGTCGTCCACCGTCTCCGACACCTCGCCCGCGGGGACGCCGCTGGCGCGCAGCCGTTCCGCGAGATCGTCGAAGTAGGGAGCCATGGCGGCCATCTTCACAGCCGGGCGTACGGGGGACAAACCGGCTCCTGGCTGGGACGGCACCGGGAGCCCCGCGCCCAGACGGTGGCTCGGAGACGGCCACGGCACCTCATCCTCGCTAAACGGAACGATCACTCGGAATAGCCGGAAGGATCTTGCGGTTGCAACTAACGTGCGAACCCCGGCCCTTGGGGTAGCACGTACGCCACGTCCACCACGACCCCCTGGAGGCGAGCCATGCCCAGCAGCATCCTTCGGCCCCGCGCCAACAACGGCCGCAAACACGTGAAGTCCACCTCGCTGCGCGCGCTCGCGGTCGCAGCGCGGCTGGAACGACACCATGCCCCGGAGGGCCCACCGGGCCGCTCCCCCGGCCGGGACGAGCAGCCGCCGCCCGAGCGGCGGACGCCGGACCCGGCCTGACCCCAGCACGAGCGGCCACATCCGGCCGCCGCATCCGGAGCCCTCGCGCACCCGCGCGAGGGCTCCGGCATGCCGGGCCGGGGACCTAGATCAACCGTTTCACGAAGCGCATACCATCTTGTGGCCCTAGTCTTACGAGACGAAGCGACAGTAACGGGGAGCGAGTGGTGTGACGGACAGGACGATGCCGGACGCCCATCCGCTGCGGTCGGGGGACCCGACCGAGCTGGGTGGATACGAGATCCTGGGCCGTTTGGGAGAGGGCGGGCAGGGCGCGGTCTTCCTGGGCCGGCCGTCCGGCGCGCAGGCCTCGGTCCGCTCCTCCGACCATGTCGCGATCAAGCTGCTGCACGGCGGGCTCGCCGGGGACGAGTCCGCGCGGGCCCGGTTCGTGCGGGAACTGGAGGTCGCCAAGCGCGTGGCCCGGTTCTGCACAGCGCAGGTCCTCGACGCCGACCTCGCAGGCGACCAGCCGTACATCGTCAGCGAGTACGTCCCCGGGCTGTCCCTGCACCGGGTGGTCCGTGAGGAGGGTCCCCGTACCGGTGGCGCGCTCGAGCGCCTCGCCATCAGCACGCTGACGGCGCTCACCGCGATCCACCAGGCCGGGATCGTCCATCGCGACTTCAAGCCGCACAACGTGATGATGGGCCCGGACGGCCCCCGCGTGATCGACTTCGGAGTGGCGCGCGCGCTGGGCGCGGCAGGTGAGACCCAGAACGTCGGTACACCCGCCTACATGGCGCCCGAGCACTTCACGGGCGGCCAGGTGGGCCCCGCATCGGACATGTTCGCCTGGGGCACCACCATGGTGTTCGCCGCCACCGGACGGCCCGCGTTCGGCAATGACGAGATGGCGACCGTCATGAACCGGATCATCACCGGTGAGCCGGACATCGGCGACCTGTCCGGTCCGATGCGCGACCTGGTGCTGGCGTGCCTGGCCAAGGAGCCCTCGCAGCGTCCCACCGCACGGGAGGCCCAAGAGCGCCTCGTGGGAGCGGCCAGCGGCACCTCCCAGGGGGCCGCCGCGGTGCCGCCCCTCCCCACCTTCCCGGGGCTCGCCGTGGAGAACGCGGCGCCCGGCCATCCGGGATCGACCGACCCGAACGCTCCGCCGTCGGTGATGGCGGGAACGTTCCTGCCGCCCGACCGCGTCTCCGACGCGACCGGCCCGCGGAACGCGACGATGCCGCAGCCGCCGCCGTACGGCGAGATGGCGCCGCAGCCGACCGATCCCCGGTACGCGCCGCCGCCGGCTCCCCCAGGCCTTCCAGGGCCGTCCTATGCGCCGCCGGCGGGCGGGAAGAAGCGCGGGCGTCTCGTGCCGATCGCGGCCGCGCTGGCGGTGGCCGCCGTCATCGTGGGCGGTGGCGCGGTATGGGCCGGTACGAGGTCGGGTGGCGACGGCCACGACGACGAAGGCGTCACGGCCTCCGAACGGAGCCCTGGCACGGACGGAGGCGCGGCCGGCGCAGGCGGCACCACCGGATCGGCGAACGGCCCGACGAACCCGAAGCAGCCCGGCAAGGGCAAGCAGCAAGGGCTGGGAAAGGGGCAGGACCCCGCCAACCCTAAGAAGAAGCAGGGCGGAAAGCAGCAGCAGCCGGGCGGGTCGACGCCGACCAAGGGCACCGGAGGCGGCGGGTCCTCGGGCCAGGAGCCGCCCAACAAGTACACGCCGCAGCAGGCGTGCGGCAGCGGCTACAACGTGCAGCGCTCCGTGTCCGGTTCCGGGGGCACCGCCTACCTGCTGTACAGCAACAGCACCAAGAAGAACTGCGCCGTCACGATGAAGACCAAGAACGTGGGCAAGGCCTCCGCGGTCTCGGTGTGGCTCCAGGCCCAGGGCCGCAGCCGCACCGGTGACAGCGGCTCGTACGCCTGGTACGCGGGACCCGTGTACGTGAGCGCGCCGGGAGTGTGCGTCCGCTTCGGAGGCAATGGCGCCACCGCCCCCTACGGCAACTGCGGCTGACCCGGCGTCCGGCTGGGAGATCGGCCCGGCCCGGAGCACAAGAAGGCACGGAGCACAAGAAAAGGCCACCCTCGCGCCGGGGTGGCCTCTGCCGTGTTCGTTCTTCGCCCTGGCGGACGGGTCGACGTGCGGTGCACCGTAGCCGACCCGCCGCGTTTCGACGTGCCGTGCGGCCCTCGTGCAGCCGGACGGCGTTGTTTGGCGGTTTTCCTGGAGTGTCAGTTGCGGGAGGCGATGAGGTGGTCGAAATCGCCGTCCTTGGCACCGAGGATGAGCGCCTCGATCTCAGGGCGGGTGTAGATGAGGGCCGGGCCCTCCGGGTGGCGGGAGTTGCGCATCGCGACCTGCCCACCGGGCAGCTCGGCGATCTCTACACAGTTCCCCTGGGAGTTGCTTCGCCGGGACTTCAGCCACCGCGCCCCGTGGAGCTTGGTCGCGGGCATCCCGTTGTCGTAGTCGGTCTGGAGCATCATGTCTCTCTGAGAAAATCACCAAGAAGCTCGACGGTGCGCTCCGGGGTCGCACTGTCGACGCACAGGCGTTCCATCGCCTGCAGATAGGTGTCGACGTCGTCGCGCTTGTCCAGGTACATGGCGCCGGTGAGGTTCTCGACGTAAACCACGTCCGGCAGGTCCTGCTCGGGAAAGCGCAGGATCGTGAACGCCCCTCCCTCGGCGGCGTGGCCGCCGAACCTGAACGGCATGATCTGGATGGTGACGTTGGGCAGCTTCGACATCTCGATGAGGTGCTCGAACTGGCCCCGCATCACCTCCGGCCCCCCGATGGGACGCCGCAGCGCCCCCTCGTCGATGACCGCCCACAGACGCGGGGCGTCCGGGCCGGTGAGCCGTTCCTGCCGTTGCAGGCGCAGTTCCACGCGCTGGTCGATCTCGTGTTCGGCGGCTCCGGCGTTGCCCAGGCGTATGACCGCACGCGCATACCCCTCCGACTGCAGCAGTCCCGGGACGAACTGCAGCTCGTACGTGCGGATCAACGCCGCCGACTCCTCCAGGCCCACATAGGTCTGGAACCAGCCGGGCAGCACGTCGTTGTACCGGTGCCACCAACCAGGGGTGTTGGCCTCCCGCGCCAGCTGTATCAGCGCCTCGCGTTCGGCCTTGTCGCCGACGCCGTACAGCGTGAGGAGGTCGTCCACGTCGCGTTCTTTGAAGCTGACGCGCCCGAGCTCCAGGCGGCTGATCTTCGACTCCGACGCGCGGATGACGTAGCCGGCGTCCTGACGGGTCACGCCCTTCTGCTCGCGCAGACGGCGCAGCTGCGACCCGAGCAGGATCCGACGAACCGTCGACCCGCTTCCCGGCGTCTCTGGAGTCACGCCCAACCTCCCGGCTATTCGGCGGACAGCGAACCTAGTGTGCCACTGGCCTCCGTGTCCTGCGGTTACCTCCGATCATCCGCGTGCAGCCCGGTCGCCCCACACCCCCACAACCCGGATGCACGTGCATTGGGCCTTGCATTCGCACGCTACGATGCGCAGGATAACGCACGAGACTTCCGAGCCACGGCTGCACAACGAGATCACTCTGCGGGGTCCGGGGAATGACGTCACGCCAGGCGCACGACGACACGCGGTGGGAACTCGGCTCCCTCGCGGGGCCGGCGGTCCCACGGGACCATGCCGTGCACTCGACGCCCATACCCGAGTCGTGCGATCTCCCTCCGCGCCTCGACGCGGCCGTGACCGCGCTGACGGAGCCCGCCGGGCCCGCGGCCTCTTTCATCGTCCGGCCCGACCCCGAGTCGGTCACCGAGGCCAGGCACTTCGCGCTCTCCCGGCTGTCCGAATGGGGCCTGCAGGAGCTGACCGACGACGTGGGCCTGGTGGTCTCCGAACTCGTCACCAACGCGCTGCGGCACAGCGGCAGGGCGACCTGCGGGCGGCCGGGCGACGACGTGCACCGCGAGGGCGTGTACGACGACCCGGCCGACCCGCTGGGCTCGGCGCCGTCCGCGATCCGGCTGCGGCTCGTGCACCAGAAGCCCTGGCTGCTGTGCGGGATCATGGACGCGAGCCAGGCCGCGCCCCGCCGCAAGGAGCCCGACTACATCGCCGAGACGGGCCGCGGACTGCACCTCGTCGAGTCGTTCAGCGTCCGGTGGGGATGGCGGACCCTCTCCCGCGGGAAGATCGTATGGGCGCTGTTCCGTTCGCCCTGAGGGATTCCACCCTGAGGGATAACGTCCCGTTCCGCTGGGTATAGGGGACTGTCCCCCCGACGAACGGCAGAGAGGGAGCAACGGTGGAGTTCGCCGTCGAGCACCGCGTCGAAAAAGGTCTCACCGTAGTGAAGATCAGTGGCGAGATCGACGTCTTCACGAGCCCCCGGCTGCGCGAGGAACTGCTCGGCATCATCGACAGCGGCGGGCTGCACCTGGTCATCGACCTGGGCGAGGTCACCTTCCTCGACTCCACCGGTCTCGGCGTGCTGGTCGGCATCTACCACCGGCTCCGCGCGCGCGACGGCTCCATGTCCTTCATGGGAGTGAACGACCGCGTCCGGCGCGTCTTCCATGTGACCCAGCTCACCAAGATTTTCGTGCTGCACCGGTCGCTGGAGGACGCCATCGCGGCCCACGAGGCCGCCGCACCCTGATCGCCGCACCCGCCGCACCCTGATCGCCGCGCTCGGGCCGCCGGGTTCGGGCCGCCGCCGTTCGCCGCGTCCGGCCCCCGGCCCGGCGGCGGAGGACTCCGCTCGCCCCGCTTCTCCGATCGACTTGTCGGCTTTTCTCCTGACATTCAGGGTGGCGTGCCGCGGAGTTATCCACAGTTCGCCGCGAAGGCGCCGTGCCCGGTCGCAACCGGTACGGTGAGTCAGAGATCAAGCCCGCCGCCTGGGCACCGCCCATCCGACGCGCGCGGTGCTGTCGTCAGCCGATCATCGAACGGACGGGAGCGCTCCGTGGCAGAACAGCCGCTGCATGAGCACACGCTCGGCAATGGCCTGCGCGTGGTGGTCTGCGAGGACCATGTCGTACCGCTGGCAGCCGTGAACATCTGGTACGGCGTCGGCTCGCGGCACGAGCGGGCCGGCCGGACCGGCCTCGCCCACCTCTTCGAGCACCTGATGTTCCAGGGCTCCGCCAATGTCGCCGAGGGCGAGCACGCCGCGCTGCTGGAGAGCGCCGGCGCCGCGTTCAACGCCAGCACCTCCTTCGAACGCACCAACTACTACGAGACGGTCCCCATCAGCCACCTGGAACTGGCCCTGTGGCTGGAGGCCGACCGGATGGGCACGCTGCCCGCCGCGCTCACGCAGGCCAACCTCGACAACCAGCGCGACGTGGTGAAGAACGAGCGCCGCCAGCGCTACGACAACCAGCCCTACGGCACCGCGTTCGAGCGCCTGTGCGCCCTCACCTTCCCCGGCGGGCACCCCTACGCGCACACCCCGATCGGGTCCATGGAGGACCTGGACGCGACCACCCTCGAAGACTGCGCCGACTTCTTCGGGACCTGGTACGCGCCGGGCAACGCGGTCCTGTCCGTCGTCGGGGACGTCGACGCCGAGAAGACCATCGCGGCGGTCGAACGGTACTTCGGCGGCATCCCCGCCGGCCCGCAGAAGCCGCCGCCCCGGCCCGGCGACCTCGGCCCCCTCACCGGCGTGCGCGACGAGACCCTCGACGAGGACGTCCCCTCCCCCGCCTACTTCGCGATGTTCACGCTGCCCTCCGACGGCGGCGACGACATCGAGGCGGCCGAACTCGCGGTGGAGATCCTCGGCGGCGGATCCGGTTCGCGCCTCTACGACCGGATGGTCCGCCGCGACCAGATCGCCACGGAGGTCTGGGCCGGCGTGACCCGGCTGTCCACCGGGCAGTCGCTGGCCATCGTGGACGCCATCGGCCCGGAACCGGACAAGATCGCCGCCGTGCTGGACGAGGAGCTCGCCCGGTTCGCCGCGGACGGCCCCGACGCCGACGAGACCGCACGCGCCACCGCGCAGGCCGAGCGGGGCTTTCTGGAGCAGACCGAGACGGTCACCGGACTGGCCAACGCGCTCTCCCAGAACGCCACCCAGTTCGACGACCCCGCCCGGGTCTTCACCGCCCCCGGACGGGCCGCGGCCGTCACCGCAGACGCGATCAAGGAGATGGCGGGCCGCTGGCTCGCCCCGGGCGGCCGCACCGCCCTGACCTACGGAGGTACGCCGTCGTGACCGGTCCCAGCCCCGACCTGCCTCCCGGTACCGCGGGCATCGCGCTCCAGCCCCGCCCGGTGCCCGGACCGGTCCCGCCGTGGGCGTTCCCGGCCGGCACCGCGGGCCGGGTCCCCGCCGGGCCCGCGACCCTGCGCGTCGACCTGCCCGGCCGCAACCTCGCCGCGGTCAGGCTCGTGCTGCACTCGGGCGCCGGCCGCGAGCCCGAGGGCCTGGACGGCGTCGCCACGCTCACCGCGCACGCGCTGCTGGAGGGCACCGAGCCCGGCGGCGGCACCGCGCTGACCGCCGCGTTCGAGCGGCTCGGCGCCAGCCTCTACGCCTCCGCCGACCTGACCGCGCTGCGGATCGCGCTGGACGTCCCGGTGACCCGGCTCGGCGCCGCCCTGGAGCTGTTCTCCTCGGTGGTGCGCCGTCCCGCGCTGGACGACGCGGACGTGCGGCGCCTCGTCCGCGAACGGCTGGAGGAGATCGCGCAGGAGGACGCCGACCCCGGCTCCCGCGCCATGCGGGAACTGCGCGCGGTGATGTTCCCCGCCGAGGCTCGCGCGTCCCGCCCGACCGGCGGCACCCGGACCTCGGTCGGCGGGCTCCAGGGCTCCGACATCCGCGACTTCTACGCCTCGGTGGTGCCCGCCGAGGCGACCGCCGTCGTCGCGGGCGACCTGGCGGGCACCGACGCCGACGCGGCCCTCACCGCGGCGCTGGAGGGCTGGACCGGCAGCGGCGGACCGCTCCCGACCGCCGACCGGATCATGCCCGAGTCGGCCGCCCGGATCGTCGTGGTGGACCGTCCCGGCTCCGTGCAGACCTACCTCGCCCTCGGGCACGGCGTGCCCGACCGCTCCCACCACGACTGGCCGTCCCTGGTGGTCGCCTCCCACGTGCTGGGCGGCGGCCTGACGTCCCGGCTCAACGCGGTGCTGCGGGAGGAGAAGGGCTACACCTACGGTGTGCGCGCGGGACTGCTGCGCATGCGGCACTGCGGGCTGTTCATCGCTCAGGGTGCCGTCCACACCGAGGTCACCGCCGACGCGGTCGCGGACGCCCTCACCGAGCTCCGCAGCATCATCACCCGGGGGATCGACGCCGAGGAGCACGGTTCGTCCGTCCGCGCGCTGGCCGACCGGGCGCCCGCCGAGTACGAGACGGCCCGCGCCGTCGCCGCCGAACTCGCCGACGCGTCCGCCAGCGGGCTCGGCGCCGACTACCCCAGCAACTACCTGGCGGCCGTGCGTGCGTCCACCCCGGACGGTGTCGCCCGCACCTACAACAAGCACATCGACCCCGAGGGGCTCACCATCATCGCCGTGGGCGACGCCGCGCAGATCCGCGAACCGCTGGAGAAGCTCGGCTACGCCCCGGTCACCGTCACCTCGAAGGAGGAGTGACCACCGTCCGCCCTCGCCCCCGCCGGGCCGCGGGGCCAACCCCCGCAGCCCGGCGACACGGCCCAGCAGCACCAGCCGACGAACACCAGCCGTCGATGCGATGCCGCCGCACCCGACCGCGCGCGGCATCGGCGGAACGTCCCAGGACGTCACACGCCAACCAGGCACAAGCTGACGACAGCCGCAGGCCAGCGCACCACAACAGGCGCGGAGCCGACGCACACGACCCGACGGCGACCGCCGGCCTCAACACCAGAGACTGGCGGCACGGAGCTGAGGGCGCAGCCCGACGGGCGTGAGCCCGAGGCAGGCCGACGAGCACGACCCGACCGAGGCCGCGGTCTGAACACCAGGGAACGACAGCGCAGGACGACGGCACGAGCCGACGAGCATGAGCCCAAGCCAGGCCGACGAGCACGACCCGACCGAGGCTGTGGCCTTACGCCAGGGAACGACGGCGTGTGGCGACGTCGGCAGGAGGTGACGGGCACTGAGTCCGAGCCGGGCCGCAGGACCCGGCCGGAGCCGCGGTCTCAGCACCAGGGACCGTCGGCACGACGAGACCGCACGGAGCGAGGTTGGAAACGCCGGGCACGCCCCGCGGCGGCTACGGTCTCGCCATCACGGACCGGCGGCACCGACCGGCGGGACGAGCGAACCGATGGCATGGTGGAATCCGTCTGACATTCGCGGGGGCACGCCCCGCGCGTCGCGAGAAGGGAACGGCCGGTGTCCTACGGGCAGATGGCAGGCGGGCCGTCCGTCGACACGATCCTCGCGGAGCCGAACTGCAAGCCGGGCGGCGTCGTGGCGGGCAAGGTCCACGTGCGCGGCGGAGACCGCCCCCTTGAGGTACGGCACGTCACGCTGGCGCTGATGCCGCGCATGCGCGACGGGCACGGCGAGACGGCGGGTCCGGAGGTCTACCGCGGCGCGCTGACCCGTCGCTTCACGCTGGAGCCCGCACGGCAGCGGGACCTGTCGTTCTCCATCCCGCTGCCGTACGAGTTGCCGTTCACCACCGTCCTCGGACGGGAGTTGCCCGGCTTCACCATCGGGCTGTGCACCGAGGTGGATGTCGCCGGGCAACCTGATCCCGGGGACATCGACCCCATCTCGGTGGAGCCGCTGGAGTCCCAGCAGTGGGTGCTGGCGGCCATCGCGAAGCTCGGTTTCCAGATCAGGCACGTCACGTTCGAGGAATCCGAACTGCGGGGCGTCTCGCGGCACCTGCCGTTCCACCAGGAGATCCACCTGGCGCCGCCGTCCGCCTTCCACGGCCGGCTCGACCAGATCGGGCTGACCTTCGTCGCCAGCCCTCGCGAGGTGGCGTTCGTCCTGCGCGCCGAGGACCGCACCGCCCCGTCCGACGAGGCGTTCGGGGTGTTCAAGGTCGGGCACGCCGAAGCCGCCGAGACGGACTGGAACGCCAGGATCGGCAAGTGGCTCGAGGAGGCTGCCGCGCTGCCTCGCGCCGCCCACGCGAGCCCGCCGCCCGGAGGGTCCGCGTACGGCGGGGTGACTTTTCCGCCGCCCCCGCCCTCACCCGGGCAGCCTGCTCCGGGCCCGGCGTCCCCAGGCGGCGAGTACGGCGGCGCGGGTCACGCCCAGTTCCCGCCACCCGGACCGGCTCCCGGCGCACCGCCGGCGCACTTGCAGAGCCCAGGCCACGCGGCCGGTGCCCCGCCCTTCCCGCCGCCGGGCGATGGGGGCTATCCGGGCCCCGGCGCGCCTGGGCCGTCCGGTCCAGGCTTCCCTCCGCCTCCGCCCGGCCAGTTCGGGCCGTCCGCATTCGGCCAACAACCTGGCGAGGGCGGCCACGGCAGCTCACCCGCCTACCCGCCCGGGGCCCCGTCACCGGGCCAGAACTTCCCGCCCCCACCGCCGGGCCAGGGATTCGCCTCGCCACCCGGCCCCGGTATGGGAGACCACGGCGCCGCGCCTGGGTATCCGCCTAGCGGTCCCCCACCGCCGGGCGGCCCCGGACACCAGCCGCAGGGCGCGCCCCCGGCAGCGAACGTCCCGCCGGGGCAGGGCACCCCGTTTCCGCCGCCTGCGCCAGGGCATCCAGGAGCCGCGAACCACGCACCCGGCTTCCCGCCGCCCCCCGCGCCGCATGGCGCGGCCCCGGGCGGTTTCCCACCGAACGGCGCACCTGGTCTCGGGCTGCCGCCGAACAGCGCTCCAGGCGCCGGCATGCCACCGGGCAGTGCACCTGGTGTCGGGATGCCCGGCAACGTGCCTGGCCAGCATGCCGCTGGGCCCGCTCCCTACCCGCCGCCCGCGCCTCCGGGCCCGGGGCATGGAGGGCTGTCGGAACCGCCGCCCGCCCCGCCGGGTCCGCCGCCTGCGCCCGACGGCCCCGTGTATTACGCGCCGGGCGAGCCGCCGCCCGCACCTCCGGGTCCCGCACCGTATCCGCCGCCTATGCACGTCCACCATGGTCACCACGGGCATCACGGGCACTACCGCCACGGTCCCGGCATCGCCACCGCCGGCCTGGTCGGCGGCGCCGTCGTGGCGGGTGTCGCCGGAGGCATGGCCCTGGACGCCATGGGCGACGTGGCCGGCGACATCGCGGGTGATATCGCCGGCGACATAGCCGGCAACGTCGCCGCGGAGGTCCTGGGCGGCTTGCTGGGCGGCCTCTTCGGCTGACCTCGCCGCTCAGGACGTCGGTCGAGCGTTCGACGGCCCTTCCCGCCGGGCAGGTACGTGTTACTCGAGGGGCACGTCGAACACGGCGGCGCCCGGATTGAGCAAGCCGTCTCAGCACCACGATGCGCGAGGTCGTCAGGAGGCTCGACCGATGCGCACCGCTGGTCGCAGACCGATGAGTCCTGGCTGCCCGCACGGTCTGCACAGGACGAAGACGGACGTCTAGCTCCATCTCGTGTCACGACGACCTGGTGGGAGAGCCGATGCGTGAGCTGGTGGTCGACATGTTCAGCACCGTCGACGGGTACGGCGGCGGCGGACCGAGACCGAAGGCGTACTGGGGGTACGAAGGGCCGGGGCTCTTCGAGTGGATACACGGCCAACTCGAGCAGGAACACGTCACCCTCATGGGCGCCGAGACGTACCGGCGGATGGCCGAGATCGTCGCGACCGGCGACGATCCGACCTTCCCGCGGATGACGGAGCTGCCCAAGGTCGTCTTCTCCAAGACGCTCCGGCCGCCGCTCGCCTGGGCGAACACCACGCTCATCGACGAGCCGCTCGAGACGGCCGTGCCGCGCCTCAAGGCCATGGAGGACGGTCTCCCGATGCGGACCATCGGCAGCCCGTCGCTGGTGCGCAGCCTCTTCGCGCTCGGCCTGGTCGACCGCGTCCGGGTGATGGTCTTCCCCATGATCCACGGCACCGAGGGCGAGGAGCCGGTCTTCGCCGAGCTGCCCGCGCTCGACCTGGACCTCACCACCACCAGCGTGATCGACGACCGTCTCGTCCTCCTCGACTACCGCGTCGCGCGCGACCGGTCGCCCGAATAACGCTGCCAGATGACGCCGCCCGGACAGTAGCGCCGGCACCGGTCACGGCGCCCGCTGATGACACCCGAAGAGGGTGGCCAGCGGTGGTGCCGGCAACAGCGGCCGACAGCGGGGACAAGCGAGGGTGGCCGGTGCCTCTGCCTGGCCAGAACAGCCGATGGCAGCGGACAGCGGCCGACAGCGGCGCATGGAGAGGATGGCCGGTAACGGTGCCTGGCGAGGGCGGTCGGTAACAGGAGACGACGGCGGCGCCTGGTGAGGGTGACCAGTGGCTGACAGCGGCGCCTAGCTAGGGCAGCGGTGGAGCCCTGAACGTCCCCCAAAACGACGACCCGCGTCTACGCGCGTGTGGGCGTACGACGTTGGGCCTGGCGGTGCTGGAGGAGAGGATCGGACCGGGCGTTGCCGAGGCGCAGGCGCGAACGGCCCGAGGGTCGCGCGACGACGCCGACACCCTGGACGGACCGTGCCTCGCCAGAGCGCGGCCCGTGCCGGTGCCTGGCGAGGGCGGCCAGCGACGGCGGTTGATGAGGGCAGCCAATGACAGCGCCTAACAGCGGCGCCTAGCGAGGGCGGACGGCGACGGCGGACGGCGACAGTGCGCGGTGGGTGTGGCCTGTGACGGTGACGGTGACGGCGTGCGGCGGCTGGTGACGGCGGATGACGATGGCAGCGCGGTGAGTGTGGCCAGCGACGATGGCCAGTGACGGCGTCTGACGGCGGCGCGTGGCGAGGGCGACGGTGGACGGCGACGGTGGACGGCGACGGTGCGTGGCGAGGGCGGCCGGTGACTGCGGCCAGCGACGGCGACGCGATGAGGACGCCCGGTGGCGGTGACCAGTGCCAGCGACCAGTGGCGGTGGCGATGGCCGGTGACGGCGTGCGACGGCAGCGGCTGACTGAAGGTGGCCGATGAAGGTGACCAGTGACGGCGACCGGTGACGGTGGTCAGTGACGGTGGTCAGTGACGGTGGCTGGTTGAGGGTGGGCGAGGGTGGTTGGAGAGGGTGGTTGGAGGGGTTGCTGGGCTGCTTGGTCTTTGGGGGTGGGTGGGGCGGTCGGGGGTGGATATGGCGGGCGTTTCGGACCGGATGTGGCGCGGTCTCGGCCAATCGGGTCCCGGATGGTTAGGGTCGAGAAGGCAGCCCGCCTCCCGAGGAGTCACATGACCACCGTGATCCTGGTCCTGCTCTGCCTTGCGATCGCCGGACGCGAGCTCTACCTGGCCTCCGACAAGCGGCTCCCGCAAGCACAGGCGGACGTGCGCGAACTGCGCGCCCAACTGTCCGAACTCGTCAAACGCCATGAGGCGCTCAAGGCGGAGGTCGCCGCGGCGGCCGAGCCGTCCGGGATCCCGATCCCGCAGCCGCTGCCGGACGGCGCGTCCGCGGAGATCCTCGACCGGCTGGAGAGCTTCTCGGGCCGGATCGACCGGCTGGAGAAGGAGACCGCCGACCTCGCCGGGGAGCTGGCGGGCCTCGGCCTCGACCGGGAGGCGCAGCACGCGCTCGCCCGCTCCCTGGACACGGTGGAGCAGGACGTGCACGAGCTGCACCGGGAGATGCTCGAACGCGTCGACCGCGAGGAGGGCGTCGTCCCCGGGCTCCTGCTCAGCGAGGAAGGGGAGGCCGAGGCGCTGCTCGCCGACGCGTACGAGCGGTGCGCCGCCGAGTGGGGGCTGCGCGTGCGCGTCCGCGACCAGCGGTCCCCGCAGGCGGCCGACGGCTCCTACCTGGGGACGGTCTACTACCTGTCCGGCCGCCGCGCCGACGATCTCGCCGAGGACCTGCTGACGCAGGTCAGGGGCCTGATCAACGCGGAGGACCCGGGTGCGTTGAGCGCCCTGCTCGGCGAGCTGGCGCACCTGCGGGGCGGTGGGATCGCGCGGTTCGGCCGGTTCGCCGTCGTCCGGACCGGGAGCACGCTGCTCTGCGGCGTCCTGCCGGGCGAGGCGCCCGCGGCCGAGCCCTGGGAGCTCGCGGGACGTCTCCGCGAGCTCCCCGAGGACCGGCGGGCCGACCTGTCCTGGCTCCGTCCGGACGCGTGATCAGGGCCGGACGAAGCGGGGCGGGGCGTCGTCGGTCCGGTCGACGCCGAACGCCAGCAGGCAGCGGGGCGGATGCCCGGCGTCGGTCTGCAGGCACAGCCCGACGCCCAGATCGGGGTCGATGACCACGACGCGCCGGAGGGCCCGCAGGGCGCGCCGGGCACGGCCTCGCGTCCGGGGCCGGGACGGCTCGTGCAGCGTGCTCGTCACGACCCGTCCCGCGTAGCGCCAGAGGGTCAGCGAGTCGAGGACCCGCACGCCCGCCGAGGTGAGGTTCGCGACGATGACCACGCCGCTGTCATCGTCCTCCCCCATCTCGGACGGCGTCGTCAGCGCCGCGTCCTCCGGCAGGTCGCGGGGCGCCCTGGGGCCGCCGACCGCACGGTGGTAGCGGAGCGGGTCGAGGGTGTCGATCACGAACGCCCCCGCGTACGGCCTTGACGCGCGCGGCTGCCCGGGACGCGCCCGCAGCGGCGTCCGCGGCGCGTTGCGGGCGTTCAGGTGCGCGCTGAGGTCGAAGACCATGCCGGCGTCGTCGAGCCAGGTGGGCAAGCCCAGCTTCGATGACGAGGTGCGGTCCAGGCCGTCCGTCATGCCGCGGATCTCGTCGGCGCGGCCCGAGAGCGCCGCCGCCATGCCGAGCCCGGGGAACGCGCCTTCGAGGACGGCGAGCATCGCCCGCCAGGTGGTACTCCCCACGAACTCGATCATGAAGGCGTCGGCCAGTGCCCTGCGCCGTCCCGGGTCCGCCATGGGCCCCGGCTGGGGCGCGGGCGGCGGCACGGTGGACGGCGGCTGGGCGGACAGTCCTCGGGCCGGCGGCCGTGCGATTTCCGGCCGTGTCACGTCCGGTTTCGTCAGCGAGGGCGGTGGTTCGGCGGAGAGGCCCTTGCCGGGCAGGAAGGGCTCGTCGGCGGCGGGGCGTTCGTGGCGGCCGGCGCTCCGCGTGTCCGCCGGGTCTTCGGGGGTTCCGGACTGCAGGCCGCCGGGCTTCCGGACGACCCACCGCTCCGGCTCGTCCTCCGGACGCGACGCACCGGCGACGTCTTCCTCGGGTACCGGCACACCCGTCCCGTGCGGCGCCCACTGCGGCGCCTCCCAGCGCGACGAGCCCTCGGACGACGGCACTTCGGTCGACCTGTACGGCGAGGAGGAGCCAGTAGGCCCCGTCGCCTCGGGGGGCACCCCTGCGCCTGGCTCCTGCTGTCCCCACGGCGCGGGTGTGGTCTCGGAGGACGGCTCGGTGGGACGCCCCTCCGGATCCTCTGCGGGACGCGCTTCCGGCACGTGCGGTGCCCACTGCGAGGGTTCGGCGGCTTGCGCGGACGTCTCAGGCGCCGCTGAACTCGGATCGCGGGCAGACCACGGCGCCGGCGTGGAGCCGGCAGGGGGTTCGGCTGACGGTGCCGGGTCGCGGGGGGACCGATCCGCAGGCGGCTCGGTGGCCGAGGAATCCGTGGGACGCGCCCCTGGGTCCTCTGGCGTCCATGGGGTCTGTGCGGTCTCCGGGGGCGGGGCGACGGGGCGTGCCGCAGGATTTTCGGGCGTCCATGGGGCGGGCGTGCCCTCCGGGGACGCGGGACGTGCTTCCGGGACGTGCGGCGTCCATTGGGGAGAGCCTGCGTCCGACCGCTCGGTTCCCCACGGGGCGGGTGTCGACCCGGGTGGTGGTGCCGCAGGGCGGGTCTCCGGCGTGTGCGGTGTCCAGCCCGAGGAAGCGGGCGACGGTGCCGCAGGCGGTGAAGCCGGATCGTGGGGCGTCCATGGGGCGGGGCCGGCAGGTGACGACGGCCCTGGATCGTGCGATGACCAGTCCGCGGGCCCGGCAGCCGACGGCCCCGGGGCGGGCGCGGACGGTGGTGTTGCGGGGCGGGTCTCAGGCGTGTGGGGCGCGTACGACGGGGGGTCTGAGGGAGCGCGGGCGATGGCGCCTCGGGGCGTCCAGGGCGGCTCGGCGGAGGGGGGCGGCGGTGAGGGAGATGTGCCCGGTGGGTAAGGCGATTCGGCGGTGGGCGGCGGGGCCTCGGGCTGCGGGGGCGGGACGGGGATCCAGTCGGCGGGCTCCTCCGGGCGGGACCTGCTCCTTCCCGCGACGTGGACGTCGCCGGGGTGGGGTGCGGGCGGGCCGCTGTCTTCGGGCTCGGGTCCGGGACGGTCGCGTGGGCCGAATCTCACGGTGACGATCCTGCGCTCTGGACGCGGGGCTCGGCAAGCGGGACGGAGGTCAACGGCGGCCGTCCTGGGCGCCGAAGAGAGCGGCGCAGAGGGATTCCAGGCGGTCGGGGCCGTCGCCGGCGGGCAGCACGGTGAGGACGGGCTCGCCGGTCTCACCGGGCGTGTCGGGTGCGTCGGGGGTGTCGAGGCGGAGCCGGACGGTGACCTCGCGGCGCAGGGGCTCGTCGGTGCCCTGGGCGGCGGCGACGTCCTGGAGGCCGACGGAGACGGTCTCGGGGAGGTCGACGACGAGGGGCTGCTCGCCGGCGGGGAGGCGCTCCTGCCAGAGGTCGAGGACGCGGCGGGCGAGGCCGTTGAGGAGGCGGCCCCAGGGGACGACGAGGGCGGGCGGGACGTTCTCGGTCTGCAGTTCGGGGAGCCCGAACCGGGCGAGGCCCTTGGTGGCGAACCAGAAGCCGTGCGGTCCCGAGGTGTGCGGGAGGAGCATCCAGTCGGTGAGGCGGACGGCGCCGTCGGGCTCCGGCAGGGAGCGGGTGAGGTGGTCGTGAGCGAGGATCTGCGGGGTGAAGACGTCGATGACGGGGGCGGTGCGGGCGGCGGCGACGGCTCCGGCGACGGCGCGGGCGGCCCATTCGTGGGCGGGCGGGTGCCCGGGGCGGTAGGCGGCGCGGACGGCGAGGATGTGGGAGGCGGCGTCGAGGGCGGCGAGTTCGGCCGGTGAGGCGCCGTAGGCGGCGAGGAGGTCGGCGGGCAGCGGCGGGAACTCGGCGGCGGGCCGCTGGTCGAGGGTGACCATGGGGCTGCCGAGCATGCCGAGGACGAGGTCGCGGAGCGGGGGCCGGGTCCGTGCGGCGACCTCGTCGTAGGCGAGTTCGCCGGGGTCGGGGATCGGCGCGGTGAGCACGACGGCGTAGGTGGCGTAGAGGGTCTCCGGGACCGGCAGGGTCAGCTTCTCGCCCAAATCGTCCCCCGATGGACCGTTGATGCGCTTCGACACTATCGATCTCAACGGACGGGACCGTTGGAAACTATCTGTCGTGGAGGGGACAGTTACCTCCCACCGGTGGGAGGCGGACCCCCGACCACCGGATTCACTCCGGGAGGCGGTGCTCGAACCACACCACCTTTCCGCCGTCGGTGCGGTGGGTGCCCCAGCGGGCGGCGATGTGGCTGACGAGCTGGAGGCCGCGCCCGGACTCGGCGGTGGCGTCGGCGTGCCGGAGGTGCGGCATGTCCTGCCCGTCGTCGTAGACCTCGCAGAGCAGGGCGTCGCCGCGGATGAGCCGCAGCACGATGGCCCCGGCGCCGTGCAGCAGGGCATTGGTGATCAGCTCGCTGACCAGCAGCTGGACGGTGTCGGCGACCGCGTCGAGGCGCCATTCGGCGAGCTTGAAGGCGACCTGGGCGCGGGTCCGCGGGACCATGCTCGGCTCGGGTTCCAGCTCCCAGACGGCGACGTCGTCCTTGGGGATGCCGTCGAGGCCGACGGCGACGATGGCGATGTCGTCGGCGGGGGCGGTGGTGGCGAGCGCGTCGAGGAGGGCGTCGCAGGTCGCGTCGAGCGGGCGGTCGGGCCCGGCGAGCAGGACGCGCAGCTCGTCGAGGCCCTGGTCGATGTCGCGGTCGCGGCGTTCGAGCAGCCCGTCGGTGCACAGGACGAGCCGGGAGCCGTCCTCGACCTCGATCTCCATGGTCTCGAACGGTTCGCCGCCGACGCCGATCGGCAGCCCGGCGGGGACGGGCAGCACCCGGCTCTCGCCGCTCTCCGACACCAGGACGGGCGGGACGTGCCCGGCGTTGGCGAAGCTGCACCGCCGGGCGACCGGGTCGTACACGGCGTACAGGCAGGTGGCGACGTAGCCTTCGCCGAGCCGCCGGGCGAGCTCGTCGAGCTGGCGGAGCAGCAGGTCGGGGCGCATGTCCTCGACGGCGAGGGTGCGGACCGCGGTGCGCATCTGGCCCATGATCGCGGCGGAGGTGAGGCCGTGCCCCATGACGTCGCCGACGACGATGCCGAGGCGGCGGCCGGGCAGCGGGAACGCGTCGAACCAGTCGCCGCCGACCTGCGCGGCCTGGCCGGCGGGCCGGTAGCGGTAGTGGACGCGGGCGCCGGGGACCTCGGGCGGGTCAGCGGGCAGCATGCTGCGCTGCAGCTCCTGCGCGACCTGGACCTCGCGGCGGTAGAGCCGGCCGTTGTCGACGCACAGCGCGGCGCGGCGGGCGAGCTCGTCGACCATGGCGAGCTCGAGGTCGTCGAAGCGGGGGCGGTCGGGCTTGCGCAGCAGCTTGAAGGTGCCGAGCACCCGGCCGCGCGCGATCAGCGGGACGATCAGCAGGTCGCGGCCGGTGAACAGCGGAGTCAGGTCGCGGCCGGCGAACGAGGCGGACAGCCGGGCCGCGAACTCGGCGTCGACCTGCGGGACGTGCACCGCGCGGCCGGTGCGCATGGCGCGGACGAACGGGGTGCCGCGCCCCAGCACGAGCGTCTCGCCCTCCGGGACGATCCGCTCCCAGCGTCCGGGCTCGTCGTTGTGGGCCACGGCGACGCGCCGCATCACGGCGGTCTCGTCGAGGTCGGCGGACGGCTGGGCGGAGTCGGCGGCGACGCCTTCGAGGAGTTCGACGGCGGCGAAGTCGGCGACCCGAGGGACGAGGACCTCGGCGAGCGTGCGGGCGGCCTGGAGGTGGTCGAGGGAGCCGCCGATCTGCTGCCCGGCCTCGCTGAGGAAGGTCAGCGTCTCGTTCTCGTCCGCGCCCGACGTACCGGACGTGCCGGTGGTGCCGGACGAGGCGGCGGCGCCGTCCCGGTCGTCGTGGTCGGCGGCGGCGGTGTGCGGGGAGACGGCGCGGGGGCGGATGCGCAGGGCCCGCGGCATGTCGCCGATGTGCGGGACGACGGGAAGCCGCACGGTGACGCTGAGCGAGACGGCGGGCCGGCCGAGCGCGAGCACGCGGGACACGATGGCATCGGTGGCGGCGGTTCCGGCGGCGGGCAGCAGTTCGGCGAGGCGGCGGGCGAGGGGCCCGTCACCGTGGCCGGAGCCATGGCCGGCGCCGTGGCGCGCGAGCCCGTCCCCGACGGGCCCCTCGGTGGCGGCCTCGCCCGTCACATTCTTGCCCGTCACGTTCTCGTCCGCGCCGGGCTCGTCCGCACCGGCCTCGCCCGTGGCGGTCTCCTCCGCGCCGGGCGCGTCCATGGGCGGGGCGAGGACGGGTTCGACGCGCAGCAGCCGGGCTCCGGCGGCGCGCCGGGCGGCGCCGTCGGGCGCGGCGACGAGGACGCCGTCCATGGCCAGGCCCGGGCCGTCCTCGCGGAGCCGGCGCAGGTCGGCGGCCAGCGCGAGGACGCGGACGTTGCGGGCGCCGCGGTCGCCGTCAGGTTCGATCGGGTACACCCACCAGCCGACCTCAGCGGGCCGTCCGTCGTCCGCGCGGGGCACTATGCAGGCGCCGCACCAGACGTGCCCGAAGACCTCGGGTTCGAAGGCCCCGCGGTGCTCCTGCGGCAGGCGCAGCAGCGAGGCGGGGGAACGGCCGGCGGCCTGCAGCGGCCCGGCGCCGAAGAGCTCGGTGGCGGCGTGGTTCCAGTGGTTGATGCGGCCGTGCTCGTTGAGCGTGAAGGCGGCCATGCTCACGACGCCGAGCAGGGGCTGGTCGAGGAACCGGGGCTGCCGGGCCCCGGCCCGCTGGTCGGGCGGGGCCGCTGCGCCCCCGCTGAGCGGCGGCCTGTTCTCGGCGATGGTCACGCTGCCCCCTTCCCCGGGCGGGATGCTCACTGCATCCGGCGACCCACGGTGAAGGGGACGTTACCTCGGGTGAACGACATTCGCCCGGGTTCTCGCGAACTCGGCAGGTGTGGCGGCCACCGATGACGGGTGAGCACTCACTCAGTATGCTGGGGTGCTACCGTCCGGCGACGGAAGGGAAGGTGGCGCAGGTGGCGGTGGGCAGGGAGCCGATGCGGGAGCGGATCCTGGCGGCGGCGGTCGCGGTGATCAGAGAGCGCGGGATCACCGCCGCGACGACCAAGGAGATCGCGCGGAGCGCCGGCGTCTCCGAGGGCAGCCTCTACAACCACTTCGCCAACAAGACCGCCCTGTTCGCGGCGGCGCTGGGCGAGGTCGCCGCCACCGCGCGGACGGCCATGGCGTCCCTCGCCGGGTCCGCCGGGCAGGGGACGGTCGAGGGCAACCTCGCCCGGCTGGCCGCCGGCATGGTGCGCTTCTACGGCGAGCTGCTGCCGATGATCGGGCCGGTGCTCGCGGACCCGGACCTGATCGCCTGGCTGCGCGCGGACGGCCCCGTCCAGGCACAGAAGGAGGCCGCCGAGCGTGCCCCGGACCCCGCGCTCCCGCCCGGGTCGCCCGGCGGGCCGCCGTCCGGACCGCCCGGCGGTCCGGCGGCCGGGCCGGTCCTCGGGCACGCCGCGCTGATCGGCTACCTGGAAGCGGAGCGGCGGGCGGGACGGCTGTCGGCGGGGGCTCCGCTGCCGGCCATCGCCGCCGCTCTGCTCGGCGGCTGCCAGCAGCACGCGTTCCTGATCCGCCTCGCGGGGCCGGAAGCGGTCGCGGCGGGCGCCCGGCTCCCGGAGGACCCCGAGAAGTTCGCCGAGCAGCTCGTCCGGGCCGTTCTGGCGGGCCATCTGCCGTCCTGACGCCCGCGCCCCGGCCTCCGCCCCACACTGCCGCCGGGCACCCTGCCGCCCCCACTACGGGCTCGCGGATCTCGACGGCAGCAGGCGGCTTATAGCGCCGCCTGGACACCGGTTCGGCCGACACGCCACGGTATGTGACGGACGCCACGCAACCTTCGGGCCCCGTTCGGGCGTCTTACCTAACGGGAAGCCACTGAAGCGTGGGTGCGCCCGACCAGTACGGCCCGCGACGTCCCGGACCCCGGGGTCGCCCTGGCGACGCCGGTCCGCGCACCCGCCGCCCGGCCCGCGCCGCCGCGGAGCCGAGCCCCCGACCACGCCGGACCGTCTCCCCCGGAGACGGGCACGAACCCGCGAGGACCACGTCGCTGGAGCGTGCCAAACGCCGGCCCGAACCCGTCGGGAACGGTGGCGCGTACCACCTGTACGGGGGGCGGTCATTCCGCCCGGCACGCGCGTGCCGCCGAGCACGCGCCAGCAACCGGCCCTTCACGGGGTCACGACCACGGGGAGCGATGATGACCGCTGTCACCATGCCCGTCCGCAACACCGCCGTCGTGCGCGTTCCGGCCGCCGCCGCGCACACCGAGACCATCCGGGACACCGAGACCATCCGGGACACCGGGAGCATCCGGGACACTGGGAGCATCGAGAACACCGAGCGCTACGAGCGCGACGTCCTGCCGCTGGCCGACCCGCTGTACGCCAGCGCCGTGCGGATGACGCGCAACAGCGCCGACGCCGAGGACCTCGTCCAGGAGACCCTGGCCAAGGCCTACGTGAACTTCCACCAGTTCCAGGAGGGCACGAACCTCAAGGCGTGGCTGCACCGGATCCTCACCAACAACTTCATCAACACCTACCGCAAGAAGCAGCGCGAGCCCCAGCGGGCCGGCTCCGAGGAGCTGGAGGAGTGGCAGATCGCGCAGGCCGAGGCGCACTCGTCCGGGTTCCGGTCCGCCGAGTCCGAGGCGCTGGACCGCATCCCCGACTCCGAGGTGATCGACGCGCTGCGCGCGCTGCCGAAGGACTTCCGGGACGCCGTCTACCTCGCCGACGTCGAGGGCTACGCCTACAAGGAGATCGCCGAGATGATGGGCACCCCCATCGGCACGGTGATGTCCCGCCTGCACCGCGGCCGCAAGCAGCTCCGCGAGGCCCTCGCGGGCCACAAGCGCGCCGCGCACACCCTGGCCGCCTGACCCGGGCGGCCCCGGCCGCGGGCGATCCGCCCCCGCCCCGCCCCGGCCCTTGAGCCTTCGCACGTTCCGACTCGATCCCGCGGTTACCCCGTGACCGCGGGATCGTCGGTTTTCCTGCACTGTCGGTAGTCACATGGATACATTGAGCGATGGTCCCTCAGGCCATCGGGAGTAGCCATGTCGAACACCATCGCCGTCCTGGCGGGCGCGCTGATCGCCCTCTCGCCCGCCGTTCCCGCGCATCACCACGAGAGCGGGACGACGTCCCTCCGGCTCACGCTCACCCATCCCGGGCGCCACGCGTCGAGCACGCACACGGTGACCCTCTACTGCGACCCTCCGGGCGGGCGGCACCCCGATCCCGCCCGTGCCTGCTCCGAGCTCAACGGCTCCGGCGGGAAGTTCGCCCACGCACCGGACGGCCGGATGTGCACCGCGGTCTACGCGCCCGTCGTGGCGCAGGCGAAGGGCCGCTGGCACGGCCGCCCGGTGTCGTTCCGCGCGCGCTACGGCAACGACTGCGTGATGCACTCCCGCACCGGAACCGTATTCGCGTTCTAACGGCACGGTCTTCGCGACTTGAGGAGCATCCCACCAATTCACCAAGACCGTCCGCATAGGTACGCCGACTGTGGGTAAGGCGCGCACACGGGCCACGCGAGCCGCCGGTCACTCGAGAGGATGTGCGCGCGATGCCACGACGGGTCAGCGACGTCATGACCCCGGCCCCCCAGTCGCTGCCGCTGGACGCGACGCTCTACGAGGCGGCACGGGTGATGCGGGACGAGGGCATCGGCGACGTCCTGGTCACCTACGCCGGGCAGCTCTGCGGGATGGTCACCGACCGGGACATCGTCGTGCGGGCCGTCGCGGAGAGCCGCGACACGGCGCTCACGCCGCTCGGCGAGGTGTGCACCGCCGAGCTGTGCACCGTGCGCCCCGACGACGACACCGAGACGGCGGAGCGCCTGATGATCGAGCAGTGCGTCCGGAGGCTGCCGGTGGTGGACGGCGGCCGGCGGCCCGTCGGCATCGTGTCCATCGGCGATCTCGCGGTGGCGGACGGGCAGCGGGGCCCGCTCCCCGAGATCAGTAAGGCTCCGCCGAACAACTGAGCCCGCTCAGCCCGGGCATGACGTGCCGCAGGATAACGTCATAAGCGTGGCTCCAACCGAAACGGTGCTCACCGACCAGCTCGCCGTGGAGATCGCCCGGCTGGGGATGGTCGGCGAGTCCTCCGACGTCGGCACCCTGCACCGGGTCGCCGAGCTGGCGTCGCGCGCCGTGCAGGGGTGCGCGGGCGCCTCGTGCGTCCGCTGGGCGATGCCGACGGCGTCCCTCGGCGACCCCGTCGCGGTCGCCGCGCTCGGGGCGTCGCCTGATCCGGTGCCGCGGCCTCCGGACGTCCCGCGCGTCCCGAGGCAGCAGGCCGCCTCGGAACGGGGCACCGCCGACCCCGACCTCCCGGACATGGCCGGGGACGTCGCGCCGGACGAGCTGCCCTCCCCGGACGCGGAGCGTCCCGAGCCGCTGGCCGTGGCCGCGAGCCACCCCGACCTCGCCGAGATCATCGACCGGCAGCTGTCGCGGGGGCACGGCCCCATCTACGACGTCGTCCTGGACCGCCGCACGCTGAGCTGCGACGACATCCTGGTCGAGACCCGCTGGCCGGAGGCGGTGTCGGACATGCTCCGCCGCGGGGTGCGGTGCTTCACCACGTCCCCGCACCTGAACCCGCCGGTGCTGGTCACGCTGACGCTGTACGGGGTGACGCCAAAGTCGCTCGGGCCGGACCGGCTCGCGCTCGTCTCGCTCCTGCTGGCGCAGGGCAGCGCGACGATGTCGAACGCGCAGCAGTACGACGACGTGCACCGGACCGCCGCGCAGCTGCAGGAGGCGGTGGAGGCGCGGGCCGTCGTCGACCAGGCGAAGGGCATCCTGATGCACGCGCTCGGCTGCGGCGCCGACGAGGCTTTCGCGGAGATGCGCCGCATTTCCCAGACAAGACATGTGAAACTAACCGCACTGGCCCAGCGGATAGTCGGTGACCAGGGGCTCCGCTAGGTCCCGCGCTAGGAGCACGGAGGTGACCGGCATAGGCTGCGAGATGCAGTCGCCGCGACTGCGGTCCGGATGAGCGGAGCGCGAAGCCGATCCTGTTTCGACCTTGCCTCGGGGCACAGAGGGAGACCTGTTGCACGATCAGCCCGATCAGCTCGAACCCGAGTCCCTGGTGCGGGAGATCTCGGATCTCGAGGGGCGCATCGGTGAGCTGCGCCAGGCCGCCGGCATGCCCGAGGCGGACCTGCGGGCCACCCTGGACGCGGCGCTGGTGGAGCTCGAGCTGGCGGTGACGGCGCTGCGCACCCTGGGCGCCGACCAGGGCACCGAGCAGGGCGGGTCGAACGCGGCCGAGAACGAGCGGCGGGTGCTGCGGACGGTCTTCCAGGACGCGCCCGTGCCGCTGTTCCTGCTCGACCGCAACACCAGCGTCCGGCGGGTGAACCGCCAGGCCGCGGAGCTGCTGGGCACCTCGTCCGGTTACGTCTCCGGCAAGCAGTTCACCGCGTTCTGCGATCTGGCGACCCGCGCGGCGGTCCGCTCGCAGCTGGCCGCGGTGGTGCGGACGGGACGGCGGCGGCGGGTGCCGGTGCGGTTCCTCGGCCGGGAGCGCCCGGTCGACGCGGTCATCACGCTGGCCCGGGTGTGGATCCGCGGGGAGCCGGACCCGATGGTGGTCGTCGCGGCGGGCGCCGCGCGCCCCCCGGCGGACGCCTCGGGCGACGGTACCGGGACCGCGGCCGCGGGCACCGCGGGACGCGGCGCGCCGGCCAAGCGGGACGGCGGGAAGCGGCCGGCGCGGCGCCCGGAGGCGGACGCGGCCGCGCCGCGGGTGCCGGAGCCGGCGTCGCCGCCGCAGGCGCGCGCGCCGCAGCCGCAGGCCCGCATCGACGACGAGGCCGTGGCCACGATCGTGCACCGGATGGACGTGCTGGCCACCGCGAGCGAGCTGCTGCTGGACGAGCCGGTCTTCAACGAGACGGTCGCGGTCCGGCGGTGCGCCCGGCTGCTGGCCGCCGAGCTGGCCGACTGGGCGTTCATCGACCTGACCGGCCCGAACACCGGCCCGTCCGGGCTGGGCGGCGGCGCGGCCGGATCGGCGCCCGTCCTGCACCGCCAGGTCGTGATGGGGCCGGACGACGAGTACTCCGTCGAGGCGGCGCGGACGCTGCAGGAGCTGCACCCGGCCGCCGGAACGCTCCCGCACGACGTGTTCGTCACCCGGCAGAGCGCCCTGCGCCCGCACCTGGACGGCCTGGACGAGCTCGGCAAGGCCGCCGACGGCGTCCCGATCTGCGCGAAGATCGGCGCGACGTCGCTGCTGAGCGTGCCGGTGGAGGACGGCGACCGGTGCCTCGGCGCGATCACGCTCGCGTCCGGCGGCGAGTACGGGCCGTTCGACCTGATGGACCTCGGCGTCGTGCAGCGGCTCGGCCGCTACCTGGCGCTGGTCATCCGCGCGGCGCGGCTCTACCGCCGCAGCGCGGAGGTCGCCGACTCGCTCCAGGCGAGCCTGCTGCCGCGGGCGCTGCCCGCCATCCCGGGCGCGACGGTCGCGGCGCGCTACCTGACGGCGACGCACGGCGCGGACGTCGGCGGCGACTTCTACGACGTGTTCCGCGTCGGGGACGGCTGGGGGCTGGTCCTCGGCGACGTGTGCGGCAAGGGCGAGGACGCGGCGGCGGTGACCGCGACGGCGCGGCACTGCGTGCGGCTCGGGGCGCGGTGGAAGTCGACTCCGGGCGAGATCCTCGGCATCGCGAACGAGGCGCTGCTGGACGAGGACCGGTTCGTCACCGCGATCATGGCGGGGCTGGAGATCACCGCGGAACGGGTCACGGTGTCGCTGGGCACCGCCGGCCACCCGCCGGCGATCGTGGTCCGCGCGGACGGGGTGATCAGGTCGGCGTCGCGGGGCGGCGTGCCGCTCGGCCTGTTCGAGGACTTCGAGGCCGGCTCGGACACCATCGACCTCCACGCCGGCGACACGCTGATCCTGCACTCGGACGGGGTGCTGGAGGCGTGCGACCACGCGCGCCAGGAGTTCGGCCAGGAGCGGCTGCTGGAGGCGCTGGCGGGCCAGGCGGGCGGCACTCCGGAGGAGATGCTCGGCGCGGTGGAGCAGGCGCTGCTGGAGTTCTGCGACGGCGACCTGCGCGACGACGTGTCGATGGTGGCGCTCCGCGTGGAGTCCCCCACGCTCGCCTGACGCCCCGGCGCGAAACCGGCACTGACGGGCGTTTTGCCGGGTAAAGGGATCTCATGAGCGTCGACCCCTCGTCCAAGCCGCGCAACGAGACCGAGCACGAGCGGCTCGACCGGCAGCTGATGGAGCTGCTCCAGGGCTTCCGGGTGGCCACCACGGGCGTGCAGGTGCTATTCGCGTTCCTGCTGACCGTCCCGTTCTCCAAGGGATTCGTGCAGGTCGACGACACCGGGAAGGCGCTGTTCTACGTGGCGCTGTTCGGTGCGGCGCTCGCCTCGATCTGCTTCATCGCGCCGGTGTTCCAGCACCGGATCCTGTTCCAGCTCAACAAGAAGCCGCTGCTGATCCGGCGGGCGAACCGGTTCGGCATCCTCGGCGCGTTCGCGCTCGCGGTCTCGATCACCGCGTCCACCACGCTGATCGTGCAGACGCTCGCGGCGGAGGGGGCGGCGATCGCCGCGGCGGTGGTCGTCCTGGCGCTGTGCGGGTGGGCGTGGTTCGTCCAGCCGTACCTGACCCGGCTGTCGGCGGGCGGCCGCGCGGAGCGGGAGGAGAGCTCCTGACCGCGCGGCACCCGCCGCCTCGCCGACGCACGAGCGCCGGCCCGGAATCGCCGGCTCAGTACGCCTTGCCGAAGATCACGCGCTTGCCGTAGGCGGACGGCCGCCCGCACTTGACGCACACACCGGTCTCCTCCGGCGCCTCGGCGGGGATGACCCGCGGGGTCGCGGCGGTCTCGGCCTTGATCTCGTCCTCGCAGGCGGTGGCGCCGCAGTGGAACGCGCGGGCCCAGCCGCCGGCGACCTGCGCGGTGAACGCGTCCCAGGTGTCCACGGCGGCGGTGTGCTCCTCGCGGAACGCCTCGGCCCGGGCCAGCAGGAACGACTGGAACTCGGCGAGCATCCCGGGCAGCACCTCGGGCACCTTCTCCAGCGGGATCTGCTCCTTGCCCTGCCCCTCGGCGGTCGGGAGCCGCCGGACGACGGTCGCGACGCCGCCCTCGATGTCGCGCTTGCCGAGCTCGATGCGGATCGGGACGCCGCGCATCTCCCACTCGTTGAACTTGAACCCAGGCGACAGCTGCGGCCGGTTGTCGTCGACGTGCACGCGGATGCCCATCGACTTGATCGCGGCGCCGAGCCGGCGGGCCTCCGCGGCGGCCTGCTCGCCCTGCTCCTTGCGCCCGATCGGGACGATGACGACCTGGTAGGGGGCGAGGCGAGGCGGCAGCACGAGGCCCTTGTCGTCCCCGTGCGTCATGATCATGCCGCCGATCATGCGGGTGCTCATGCCCCAGGACGTGGTGTGCGCCAGCGTCAGCTTGCCCGCCTCGTCCTGGTACTGGATCTCGAAGGCCTTGGCGAAGTTCGTGCCGAGGTAGTGCGACGTGCCGGCCTGCAGGGCCCGGCCGTCCCGCATCATGCCCTCGATGGTGTACGTGCGGACGGCGCCGGCGAACCGCTCGCCGGGCGTCTTCTCGCCCGCGATCACCGGCATCGCCGCGAGCTCGCGCGCGACGCTCGCGTAGGCGTCCAGCGCCCACATCGTCTCGCGCATCGCGTCGCCCTCGTCGATGTGGGCGGTGTGCCCCTCCTGCCAGAGGAACTCGGTGGTGCGCAGGAACATCCGCGGCCGCATCTCCCAGCGGACCACGTTCGCCCACTGGTTCAGCAGCAGCGGCAGGTCGCGGTGCGAGTCGATCCACTTGGCCATGTACTCGCCGATGACGGTCTCGGAGGTCGGCCGCATGACCAGCGGCTCCTCCAGGTCCTTGCCGCCGGCGTGCGTCACGACGGCGAGCTCCGGGGAGAAGCCCTCGACGTGCTCGGCCTCGCGCTTGAAGTAGGACTCCGGGATCAGCATCGGGAAGCACGCGTTGTCGTGCCCCGCGTCCTTGATGCGCCGGTCCAGGTCCGCCTGGAGCAGCTCCCACACCCGGTAACCGTACGGGCGGATGACCATCGTGCCGCGAACCGGACCGCGGTCGACGAGCTGGGCCTGCACGACCAGCTCGTTGTACCAGGCGGAGAAATCCTCGCTCTGCGGCGTCACACCTTCTCGACTCACAGCGAACAAGGGTACTGACCGGCGGCGGGGGCTCGGGCCGCTTCGCTACCCTCGCGAGATGCGCTGGTCCCAGATGTTCGCGCCGACGCTCCGCGACGACCCCGCCGAGGCGGACGCGCCGAGCCACCGGCTGCTCCTGCGCGCGGGCTACGTCCGGCAGCTCACGGCCGGGCACTACAGCCTGCTGCCGCTCGCCGTCCGCGTCCGCGCGAAGATCATCGAGATCGTCCGGCAGGAGATGGACGCGATCGGCGCGCAGGAGATGCTGCTGCCCGCGCTGCACCCGGCGGAGCCGTGGCGGCGTTCGGGCCGGTGGGAGCTGATGGGGCAGGAGATGTTCCGGCTCAAGGACCGGCGCGGCGCCGACCACGCGCTCGGCATGACCCACGAGGAGATCTTCGCGACGGTCGCGCGCGAGCTGAACTCCTACAAGCAGCTGCCGCAGCAGTGGTACCAGTTCCAGACCAAGTTCCGGGACGAGCCGCGCCCCAAGGGCGGCCTCATGCGGACGCGCGAGTTCACCATGAAGGACGCCTACAGCTTCGACGTGGACCGCGCCGGGCTGGACGTCTCGTTCGACGCCTACCACGGCGCCTACACGCGGATCTTCGCGCGGCTGGACCTGCCGGCGCTGGCGTGCGAGGCGTCCAGCGGGACCATGGGCGGGGCCGGCTCGACGGAGTTCATGTGCCCCGCCGACGTCGGCGAGGACCTGGTCGTCCACTCCCCCGCCTGCGGGTACGCGGCGAACATCGAGCGCGCCACCTCCGCGCTGCCCGCCGCGTCCGACGACCCCGGGCCGCCCGCGCCGGAGCGCTTCGACACGCCCGGCGTCCGCACCATCGACGATCTGACCGCCTACGGCGCGCCCGGCGACCGGCAGATCAAGACGCTCGTGTACGTCCTGGACGGCACGCTCACGCTCGTCCTCCTGCGCGGCGACCACGCGCTCAACGAGCAGAAGCTCGTGGACGCGACCGGCGCCGCGCGGATCCGCCCGGCGGAACCGGAGGAGATCCGGTCGGCGCTCGGCGCGCTCCCCGGCAGCCTCGGCGCGGTCGGCGTCGCGCTCCCGGTGATCGCGGACGAGGCGCTGCGCGGCCGCCGGTCGATGTTCACCGGCGCGAACACCGACGACGTGCACCTGCGCGGCGTCGACGTCGCCCGGGACATCGCCGTCGGGTCCTGGGCGGACCTGCGCGAGGTCGCCGCCGGCGAGCCGTGCCCGCGCTGCGGGGAGCCGCTGGAGATCGTCCGGGCGATCGAGATCGGGCACATCTTCAAGCTCGGCGACCGGTACGCCCGCGCGCTCGGCGTCGAGGTCCTCGACCCGGACGGCAAGCGGGTGCCGGTCGTGATGGGCAGCTACGGCATCGGCGTCGAGCGGGCGATGGCCGCGATCGTGGAGACCCACCACGACGAGCGCGGCATCGTCTGGCCGGTGGCGGTGGCGCCGTTCGAGGCCGCCGTGGTGATCGCGCAGTCCGACGACGCGGACGTGGCGGACGCCGCCGAGCGGATCTACGGCGCCCTCCGGGACGCCGGGGTCGACGTGGTGATCGACGACCGGGCCGAGCGCGCGGGGGTGAAGTTCCGCGACGTCGAGCTGACCGGGATCCCGTACCGGATCACGGTGGGCCGCCGCGGGCTCGCCGAGGGCGTGGCGGAGGTGACCGCCCGGGCCACCGGCGAGACCAAGAAGGTCCCGCTGGACACGGCCGCCGCGCACGTCCGGGCACTCCTGGCGCCCGTCTGAGGCGGCCGCTCTCCGGCGCACCCGGACGCCCGCGATCGCCGCCGAGCCGGCGGTGCCGGAAAACGGTTTGACGGGGTCGCGGCGCCTTCCGGAGACTCGGCGGGGGTTCTCAACGACGAGGGGTCACCGTGGGTCACGTGGAGGTCGGGCACGTCAGCCATGCGCTGCCCGATGGGCGGGTGCTGCTGGACGACGTGTCGTTCCGGGTCGGCGACGGCGTCACGGCGGCGCTGGTCGGGCCGAACGGGGCCGGGAAGACGACGCTGCTCCGGCTGGTCGCCGGGGACCTGGCGCCGCAGGACGGGACGGTCGCGCACAGCGGCGGGCTCGGCGTGATGCGGCAGTTCATCGGCAACGTGCGGGACGAGTCGTCCGTGCACGACCTGCTGCTGTCGGTGGCGCCGCCGCGGGTCCGCGAGGCGGCCGCGGCGGTGGAGGCCGCCGAGCTGGCGATGATGGAGCGCGACGACGAGCCGACGCAGCTGAGGTACGCGAACGCGCTGGCCGGCTGGGGCGACGCGGGCGGCTACGAGATCGAGGTGCTGTGGGACGCGTGCTGCGTGGCGGCCCTCGGCGTCCCCTACGACGCGTGCCGGTGGCGGGAGACGCGGACGCTGTCGGGCGGCGAGCAGAAGCGGCTCGCACTGGAGGCGCTGCTGCGGGGCCCCGACGAGGTGCTGCTGCTGGACGAGCCGGACAACTACCTGGACGTGCCGGGCAAGCAGTGGCTGGAGGAGCGGCTCCGGGAGACGGCCAAGACCGTGCTGGTGGTCTCGCACGACCGCGAGCTGCTCGACCGCTGCGCCGACCGGATCGTGACCGTCGAGGCGGGCCGGGTGTGGATCCACGGCGGCCGGTTCTCGACGTACGCGGCGGCCCGCCGGGACCGCAACGAGCGGCTGGAGGAGCTGCGGCGGCGGTGGGACGAGGAGCACGCGAAGCTCAAGGAGCTCGTCAACACCCTGAAGACCAAGGCGACGGTCAATGACGGTTTCGCGTCGCGGTACCGGGCGGCGCAGACCCGGCTGCGCAAGTTCGAGGAGGCGGGGCCGCCGGAGACGCCGCCGCGCGACCAGAGCCTGAAGATGCGGCTGCGCGGGGGCCGGACCGGGAAGCGGGCGGTGATCTGCGAGGACCTGGAGCTGACCGGGTTGATGCGGCCGTTCGGCGCGGAGGTCTGGTTCGGCGAGCGGGTCGCGGTGCTCGGCTCGAACGGGTCGGGGAAGTCGCATTTCCTGCGCCTGCTCGCCGCGGTGGCGGAGGTGCTGCCGCGGGGCGCGGTGCCGGTGCGGCCGGTGGCGCACACCGGGGTCGCCCGTCTCGGCGCGCGGGTGGTGCCGGGGCTGTTCGCGCAGACGCACGCGCGCCCTGACCTGGCGGGGCGGACGCCGTGCGAGATCGTCATGACCGAGCACGCCCGGCTGCGCAACGACGCGATGAACGCGCTCGCGCGCTACGAGCTGCAGTTCTGCGCCGAGCAGCCGTTCGAGACGCTGTCGGGCGGGCAGCAGGCGCGGTTGCAGATCCTGCTGCTGGAGCTGGGCGGCGCGACGCTGCTGCTGCTGGACGAGCCGACCGACAACCTCGACCTGGCCAGTGCCGAGGCGCTCCAGGAGGGTCTGGAGTCGTACGAGGGGACCGTCCTCGCGGTGACGCACGACCGTTGGTTCGCCCGTTCCTTCGACCGTTTCCTGGTGTTCGGCGCGGACGGGTCGGTCTACGAGGCCCCTGAGCCGGTCTGGGACGAGGCGAGGGTCGCCCGGCCGCGCTGATCGGACGCGCGGCCGGACGGCCCTCGTTTCCCCTCCGGATGGTCAGGGACGCCGGCCGGGGCGGTCCACGACGCCCGCGGCCAGGCGGACGGAGTAGCTCTCGACGGCGCCCTTCAGGAAGCGCCCGCCGTCCGGCATGGTGTGGTCCTTGACGACGGTGGTGCGGTGGCCCCGGTAGGCGTAGGTGGACGGGTCCAGGAGGATCTCGTCCTTCGCCCAGCCCTCGATGACGAACGAGACCGACACCGCCTTGTGCCCGGCCCCGTCCTCGGCGGTGCGGTCCACGGTGACGCCGGGGACCTTCGCCATCGCGCGGTACGCGGCGGCGGTCTGCGCGGGCGGCAGCGCGCCGTTGTTCAGCAGCAGCGACCCGAGCAGCTGGAACGCGCCCTCGTTCCGGCCGCCCGGCGCACCGGACCTGCGGGCCCAGGCCAGCATCCCGTCCGGGTCGGCGGGCAGCTTGGCGACGGTGGCGTGGTCAATCGGCGGCATCCCGCCGCCCGTAGCGGAGGTGACGAGCCTGCCGTGGTCGTACATCGCCATGCGCTTGCCGTCGGCCCGGATCCATGTCCGGTCGACCTGCGTCTTCAGCGGCGAGCCCGGCGCGATCGCCTGGCCGCGGCCGGGGACGCCGCTGCGCCGGTAGCGGGTCTCGGTGTAGACCCACTGGCCGGGACGGGGCGCCGTGTACGGCTGCTTCAGCGCGAACGTCGCGGCGACGTTCAGCACCTGCTGCGTCTCGGTCGCCGCCGCGGGCGCCGGGTGGTGCGGCCTGCCGTCGCTCGTGGCGACGACGGCACCGGCGATGAGCGCTCCGGCGACGCCGCCGGCGGCGACGAGGCGGAACGTCGTCCGGCGGGACGGGCCGGTGCGGCGGGCGGCGGACGCCGTGATCCGCTCGTAGGCGGCGCGTCCGGCCGGGTCGTGGGCGGCGCCGTCGAACGCGCCGGGCGGGCAGGGGTCGGCCGGGGCCATGACGCGGCGGACTTCGTGGAGGTCGTTCATGCCTGGGTGCTCCTTTGCAGCGGTGCGGCGGGTGCCGGGCGGTCTGCGGCGTCGATGTCGGCGAGGGCGGCGGTCAGGCGGCGGCGGGCGCGGTGCAGGCGCACGGAGAACGTCTTGACCGAGCAGCCCACGGCGGTCGCCGCGTCCCGCGCGTCGAGGCCCTCCCAGCCGACGAGCCGGAGGATCTCGCGGTCGCGGGCGGACAGGCGGCCGAGCGCGGCCGCTATGCGGCCGCCTTCGGCCAGACCGGTCGCCATGTCGGCGGCGGGGGCGCGCGGGCCGTCGCCGCGCAGCCGGTCCCACAGCCGGAGGCGCCGGCGGCGGCTCCGCATCTCGTTGGCGAGGACGTTGCGGGCGACGTTCAGCAGCCACGGGAACGGGCGGTCGGGCGGGATGTCGCCGCGCCGCCGCCAGGCGACCAGGAACGTTTCCGCGGCGATGTCCCGGGCCGTCTCGTGGTCGATCCGACGCGCCGCGTACCTGAGCACGTCGTCGTAGTGCGCGTCCCACAACCGGGTGAATCCCCCGTCTGGATCCGGCACGCCGGCTCCCTTCTCTCGGGTCGGTGTCGCTCGGAGATGTCCGGCAGGGCCGTTCCGCCTACACCCTGTTCGATCTTCGCTGGTCAGTGCACTCCGGTGGATCTGTCCAAGAACGCGGTGAGATGGATAGGGTGCCCGCGTGCGGGTGGTGGTGACGGGAGCGGCGGGATTCATCGGGGGGCATGTGGCCGGCGCCCTGTCGGGCGCGGGGCACGAGGTCCTCGCCGTCGACGCGCCCGGGCGGTCGCCGACGCCGGAGCCGGCGCGGCGCGCCTGGGCCGGGGTGGCGGCGCTGCCGGGCGTCACGGCGCTGGAGCGGGACCTGGCGGTGGACGACCTCGACGCGGTCGCCGCCGCCGACGTCGTGGTCCATCTCGCGGGGCGGCCGGGCGTGCGCAGCTCGTGGGGCGGCGGGCGCGCGGCGGCGGAGCGCGACAACGTGCTGGCGACGGCGCGGCTGCTGGAGGCGTGCGCGCGGCGCCCGGCGCGGCTGCGCCCGCGGGTGGTGGTCGCGTCGAGCTCGTCGGTGTACGGGTCGGCGGGGCACCGGCCGAACCGGGAGGACGACCCGCTCGACCCGGCGAGCCCCTACGCGGCCAGCAAGGTGGAGGTCGAGCGGCTCGCGGGGCTCGCCGCGGAGAACGGCCTGCGCACCGTGGTGCTCCGGTACTTCTCGGTCTACGGCCCCCGGCAGCGGCCCGACATGGCGTTCCACCGGTTCGTGGAGGCGGCGCTGGACGGGCGCCCGCTGCCGGTCTTCGGGGACGGGCGGACGTCGCGGTCGTTCACGCACGTGCGGGACGTGGTCGCGGCGACGCTGGCGGCGGCCGCCGAGGACCTGCCGCCGGGCGTCGCCCTCAACATCGGCCATCCCGAGCCGGTGGCGGTGCGGGCGGCGATCGCGCTGCTGACCGGGGTGCTCGGCGTGCGGCCCGAGATCCGGCGGGAGGCGCCGGTGGCCGGTGACGCGGCGCTGACCTGGGCGGACTGCGGGCTGGCCGGGCGGCTGCTCGGCTGGTCGGCCACCACCTCGCTCGCGGACGGCCTGGCGGACCAGATCGCCTGGCACCGGTCGCTGCGCGCGCAGGAGGTGGCGGTCGGATGAGGCACCGGGCGGCGTATCTCGCGTTCGACCGCTTCCCGTCGGGCAAGGGGTCGGCCGTGCACATCGCGCAGATGGCCGACGAGCTGTTCGAGCGGTTCGGCGGCGGGCTGCTGGGCGTGCTCGGCGGCGGCGGGCTGCCCGGCTACCAGCGGGAGGGCGCGCGGGAGATCGTCAGGTTCGAGGAGCAGATTCCCAACCTCATCGACCGCGCGGAGGCGTACTCGGCGTGGGCGGCGGCGCTGCTGAAGGAGCACGCGGGGTCGCTGGAGGTCGTCCACGTCCGGGATCCGTGGAGCGCGCTGCCCGCGCTGACCGCCGGCGGCCGGCGCTACCGGGTCGTCTTCGAGGTGAACGGGCTGCCGTCCATCGAGATGGGCCACACCTGGCCATGGGCCTCGCCCGCGACGCTCGGCAAGATCCGCGAGCTTGAGCGGTTCTGCCTGGACCGCTGCGACGCGGTCGTGGTGCCGTCGCGGGTGATCGGCGAGGCCGTCCGGAGGCTCGGGGCGGCGGAGGAGAAGGTCCACCTCGTGCCGAACGGCGCCGACCTCCCCGGCGAGACGGCGCGTCCCGCCGGCGCGCCCGGCCGGTACGTCGTCTACGTCGGGGCGCTCCAGCCGTGGCAGGGCATCGACGTGCTGCTCCGCGCGTTCGCGCGGCTGGGCGACCTCACGGACCTGCGGCTGGTGATCTGCTCGTCCGTCCCGGAGCGGCGCGCGAAGCCGGTACGGCGGCTGGCGGAGCGGCTCGGCGTCGCCGACCGCCTGGACTGGCGGTTCGCGCTGCCGCACCCCGAGGTCGCCGCGTGGCTGGCGCACGCCGAGGTGTCGGTGGCGCCGCTGACGGGTTGCGCCCGCAACCTCGACCAGGGCTGCGCGCCGCTGAAGGTGATCGAGTCGATGGCGGCGGGCGTCCCGGTCGTCGCCTCGGACCTGCCGGCGGTCCGCGAGCTCATGGCGGACGGGGAGCACGGGCGGCTCGTCCCGGCGGACCGTCCGGCGGAGCTGGCGCGGGCCGTCCGGATCCTGCTGGAGTACCCCGGCGAGGCCGCCGCGATGGGCGCGCGGGCGCGCGCGCACGTCGCCGGCGGCCTGACCTGGACGCGGTCCCGCGCCCGGCTGGCCGAGGTCTACCGTACGATCGCGCCGTCAGACCGATAGGTGGGGTGTCGTCATGTTCTGGCGCAAGCAACGCGCGGCCATCGAGGGGTTCCACCCGCTGCACCGGACGCTGGTGCTGGAGAAGGGGTTCTCGGTGTCGCTGCCGCGCGACCAGTGGGAGCCGGTGATCCGGAGCCTCGCCGGCCATGAGGCGGCCGTGAAGCGGCGCAAGTGGCGGGTCACCCCCCGGACGTCGCGGGTGCTGGTGCCGATGCTGCGCGTCCTCGCGGCGGACATGCCGCCCGAGGGCCTGCTGTCGGTGGCGCTGGACATGCGGGGCGCGGACGTCCCCGAGAAGCGCGGCCCCGAGCGGCCGGTGCAGGTGTCCCGGCCGATCCTGTCGATGAAGGAGTGGTTCGTCGTCGACCCGTGGCTGCGGATGCGCGCCGAGCTGCGGGACGGCAGCGTCGTGGAGCTGGCGGTGACCGACCGGGTCCGGCACCGCAAGTACAAGAAGCGGAACCCGCGCGGCAAGGTCAAGTACAAGCACAAGACGAAGACGGTGCAGATGGTCAGCGTGACGCGCCGGCTGGGCAAGGGCGCCGCCCCGCGGCCGCCCGGCACGCCGCCGCCGAGGTGGATCCAGGTGCGGGTCAAGGACGGCAACCGGTTCATGATCCGCGCGAACGCCAAGCTGCTCGGGCCGCTGAAGGACGACGAGCTGCGCGAGCGGATCCTGCACGTGTCGACGGAGCCGTTCCGCTGGACGCCCGCCGGCGCGGCCGGCGCGGCCGGAAGGAGCGCGCGGTGACGCCCTGCACCGTGACCACCGGGTTCTTCCTGCTCGGACGCTGCGGGCGCCCGGCCGTGGCCGCGTGCCCTGGGTGCGGGCGCGCGGTCTGCGCTGAGCACGCCGTGCAGGGCGGGTACTGCCCGGCCTGCGCCGCGCAGGCGGGCGGCGAGCCCGACCCGTACGACCCGTCCTACGCGAGCGGTTACCGGCGCCGCTACTACGAGAGCAGTTCGCAGACGTACTACGACAACCAGTGGTACTCGTCGTTCGACTCCTATGACCGCGGCGCGTTCAACCCCGGCGACGACTACTCGTACGGGGCGGGCGACTTCGGGCCGGACGACGGTGACGGCGGGTTCGTGGACAGCTGATGACCCGTGTCCTCTGGGTGACAGAGCACTATCCGCCAAGCCAGGGCGGGATGGCCAACTCGTGCGACCGGATCGTCCGGGGGCTGCGCGGCGCCGGCGTCGAGGTGGACGTCGCGCACCTGACGCGGCGCGAGCGGCCCTGGGCGGTGACGCGCGAGCACGGCGGCCGGCTGCTGGCCGCCCCGCTCGGCGACGACCCCGAGCACGCGCTGCGGCGGCTGTGGACGACGCTGACCGCCGAGCGGCTCACCGGCGCGTACACGCACGTCGTCGCGTTCGGCGGCACGTACTCGATGCTCGCCGCGCCCGTCCTCGCCCGGCTGGTGGACGCGCCGCTGATCACCCTGCTGCGCGGCAACGACATCGACGTCGGCGTGTTCTCGATGCGGCGGCGCGGCGTCCTGGCGGACGCCCTGCGCGCCTCCGCGCGGGTCTGCGTGGTGGCGCGCGACCACATGCCGCTGGTGACGGCGCTGGCCCCGGACGCGGCCGTGACGTTCGTGGCGAACAGCGTCGACACCGCGCAGTGGCGCGTCCTGCCGTCGGAGCGGGAGCGGGGGCGCGCCTGGCGGGCGGAGAACGTCGAGCCGGAGCGCCGCACCATCGGCGTCATCGGGCAGCTGAAGAACAAGAAGGGCGTCGGGTTCTTCCTGGACGCGCTCGTCGCCTCCGGCCATGCCGGCCGGTTCCACCTGGTGCTCGTCGGCGAGGTCGAGGAGACCGTGACGGCGTGGCTCGCCGAGCGCAAGGACACCGTGCCGCACTCGTTCCTGCCGTTCCTCGAACGCTACGACCTGCCCGCCGTGTACGCGAGCTGCGACCTCGCGGCGCTGCCGTCGTTCTACGACGGGATGCCGAACGTGGCGCTGGAGGCGGCGGCGCTCGGGGTGCCGCTGATCTGCTCGGACGCAGGCGGTCTCGCGGACGTGGCGGACGACGCGATCGGCTTCGTGTTCCCCGCGGGCGACGCGCACGCCTGCCGCGAGGCGATCGACCGGGCGGCCCGCGCGAGCGACGAGGAGCTGGCGGCGCTGGGCGCGGCGGGCGCCGAGCGGATCGCCCGCGACTTCACCCCCGCCGCCGAGACCGCCGGGTACCTCGCGGTCCTCGGCGAGGTGCGTTGATCGCCTGCTACGCGGCCGGCGGCGGGCTCGGGCACCTCACCCGGCTCCGCGCCTTCCTGCACACGCTGGCGGTGGACGACGACGTCGTGGTCCTGTCGGACTCGCCGTTCGCCGCCGACCCGCGCGTCTCGTCCGGCTGGACGGTGCGTCCCGCGTCCACCCGCCTGGCCGCGCTCGCACCGGACGAGCTGGTCGTCGACGCCTTCCCGGCCGGCCTCAAGGGCGAGCTGGCCCGGCCGCCGGCCGGGATCCGGGTCACGCACCTGGCGCGCCTGCTGCGCTGGGACGCCTACCTGCCGCTCCTGCCCGCCGACCCGCCCCGCTTCGACCGGACGTTCGTCCTCGAACCCCTCGACCCGGCCCACGAGGCCCACCTCCGCGCGGTGTCCGCCGAGATCGCGCCGCTCGCGCTGACGGACCCGCCGGCCGGGACGCTCGACGTCCGCGGCTGGCTGGTCGTCCACAGCGGCCCCGACGCCGAGACGCTCGAACTCCTCGCCTACGCGCGGGACATGGCGGCCATGGAGGGCGCGGACCCTCCGCTGACGCTCGTCTCGCCGCACCGCCCGGACGGCCTGCCCGCCGGGGTCGTCCACCTGGACGCCTACCCCGCGGGCCCGCCCGGGCCCGGCGTCGAGCGGATCGTCACCGCCGCCGGGTTCAACGCCGTCCGGCAGTACGCGCCCTGGCGGGACCGGCACCGGGTGCTGCCGTTCCCGCGCACCCTCGACGACCAGTTCGCCCGCGCCGCCCGCGTCAGAAGTACTTCGAGGTGAGGTCGCCGGTCGGCCAGGTCTTCACCGCGTTCGCGGCCTTGTGCAGCGCCGGGTCGATGTCGCCGTAGCTCGGCGCGCTGCCCTCCTGCCGCTGGTCGAACAGCACCGCCCAGGCGAGGCCGTCGTTGCGGCGGACGAGCAGCGTGCTCGTCCCGGCGAGGCTGCCGTCGTGCCAGGTGTTCATGCCGGTGCCGCCGGTGACGGGCCGGACCATCCAGCCGCAGCCGTAGTACCAGCCGTTGCTGTTGATCCCGGTCTCCGGCTTGGTGAACGCCCGCTTGATCGACGCGGCGGTCAGCACGCTCGTGCCGCCGTCGTAGATGCCGGCGAACCGGGTCAGGTCCATCGCGGTGGCGAGCCAGCCGCCGTGCGCGTCCATGTTCTCCAGGTTGAAGGCGCCGTAGGGGGTGGACACCTTCTTGCCGCTGTTGTCGAACACGGTCGGGCCCGTGTAGCCGGAGTAGTAGTGGGGCTCGCCGCTCGCCTGGGTGAGCGTGTGGCCCAGCTTCATCCGCTTGATGCCGCGCGGCGTCAGGACGGCCTTCTGCACGTACGACGCGTAGCTCAGCCCGGTGACCTTCTCGATGATGCGGCCGAGCAGCATGAAGCCGTAGTTGGAGTAGGCGTACTTCGTGCCCGGCGCATGGTCGAGCTTGTGCGCCGACACGTACTTCATGATGTTCGCCTGCTTCACCGGCAGCGCGATGCCGAGCGCCTTGGCGATCGCCGCGTCCTGGAACATCGGGTCGGGCGAGATGTCGCGGTCCCAGCCGCCGAGGTGCTGCAACAGCCGCAGGACGGTGACGTCCTTCAGCCGCGGGTCGGCGGCGGTCGACAGCCCGAGCAGCGTCGCGGCGCGGTCGGTGAGCTTCAGCTTCCCGTCCTGGACGAGCCGCAGCACCGCCGTCGCGGTCACCGGCTTGCTCAGGCTCGCGACGCGGAACGGCGACGTCGGCTGCGTGGTGAAGCCGGTGCTGGAACTCCACGTGTACCCGCGCGACAGCACCAGCTTGCCCTTGCGGACGACCGCGAGCTGCCCCGAGGGGACGTTGCGGGCCTGCATGAAGCTCTTCATCGTCGCGTCGAAGCTCCCGAGGCCGGCGAGCGCCGTCCCGGTCACCCGCCACGACCGCGTCGCGGCGGCCTGCGCGGCGGCGGCCCGCGCCGTGCGCGGCGAATCGTCGGACGAGCAGCCCGTCAGCAGCGCCGGCACCGCCGCGCCGAGACCGGCCAGCCCGGCCGCCTTGCCGAAGTCCCGCCTGGTTACCGGCGCCATGCATTCCCCCCGTAGAGACCCGCTGCCTGGAATGTACGGCTTCGGACACTAATGGGGGCCGATCTTCGCCGAGACCGGTCGGCGGCGGCGTTGATCAGTTGTTGACCGGGAGGCGGAGGTCGAACTCGACCTCGACCTCGTCGGCGAGGCGGAGCGCGCCGAAGAACGCCGAGAACGGCTTGATCCCCCAGCGGGTCTGCTGCACCGTCGCCCCGCCGCGCAGCCGGTCCCCGTCGAACTCGGCGCGGACCCGGACGGGCTTCGTCCGGCCCATGATGGTCAGGTCGCCCTCGACCTCCCCGGCCTCGGTGCGGACCGCGGTCGCGGTGAAGGTGATCTCCGGGTGGTGGCGGGCCTCCAGCACCTTGCGAAGGTTGTCGCCGATGTCCAGCCGGTCCTTCTCCGACAGCGGCTTCACGCCGCCGGTGCCCTCCCGGACCTCCAGGCCGTCCACCACGACGACCACCTTCCCGGACGACTCCGACAGCGGCTCGCGGACCGTCGCCTCCGCCGTCCAGTTGGTCGCCTCGATGGTCAGGTCGTGGCCGGCGCGCCGGCCGAGGCCGCTGCGGCTCGTCCGGAGCAGCAGCCGCCCGTCACCGGGGCCCAGCTCGTAGGTTCCCTCTCGAACGGTCATGCCCTCACACTGCCATGCGGCCCCGCGCGCCCCGCCGAGGGGCTACAGACAGGTCACCTCGGGTTGCGGACGGTACTCGGTGTGGAACTTCTCCCGGCGGACCTCGCGGCCGGCGGAGAGCAGCGTCCGCCACACGTCGATGCTGAAGCCCTTCCGGCCGGCCATCGGGACGCACCGGCGCCCGCGCCCCACGCCCGTCCCGTACGGCGAGAACCCGTACCGCTTCGACGTCTTCGACCGGACCTCGTACCGGCGGTGCCCCCACAGGCTCACCGTCAGCGAGTCCCCCGTGTAGCCGACCTGGATGCGCACCGGCGCGCCCGTGTCGTTCCGCCAGGTGAAGTCGAGATCCGGATAGGCCACCGCCGCCTCGCGCCCCTCCGGGTACTCCGGCATCCACATGGTGTGCGCGCGCGCCTTCCGGATGTCCAGGCCCGCACGGAACACCGCGTTGAACAGCGTCGTGGACACCTGGCAGATGCCGCCGCCCACGTCCTTCACCAGCCGCGACCCCATGATCGCGGGCGCCGGGACGTACCCGCGGCCCCGTGTCCGCGGCCCCACGACCCGGTTGAAGGAGAACGTCGCGCCCGGGCGCACCACCCTCCCGTCCAGCAGCCGCGCGGCCAGCTCGATGTTGCGGACGCGCGGCTGCCCCGGCTGGAACCGCGTCGTGTAGGACGCCATCGGCGCCCCTGACCGCGAGGCCGCGTCGGGCCGCGCGGAATCGCCGGGAGCCGCCCCCTCGGCGACCGACGCGCCCGACTTGCGCGGAGCCCACAGGTACACGCCGAGCAGCAGCCCCGTGGCGGCCAGCGCGCCGACCGCGAACGGCCACCAGCGCCGCACGCACTCCCCGAGGCCCGGCTCGCTCCCCGACGCCCGTCCGTAACGCCCCCGCCGGGTCCGTACCAACGATCACACCCCCCGAGGATCCCGGGCGATCTCGCCCGTCAGGATCCTGGCACCGCACCCTCCTCCCCTCTCCCGGCCGACACCCCCGCCTTTGCCGGAACAACACGAACACGAGCCCCGAAGTCGAAGCTGCGCGGTGCGCGGGAGTTCAGGCGCGGTGCGCGGGAGCCGGGCGCGGTGCGCCGGGCATGCCGACCGCCCGGCCGGTGGCGCGGAACCGGCCGGGCGACGGCGTCTGTGATGGGGGTGCCCCGTCAGCGGGCGCGGGCGCCCTCGCGCAGGCGTTGCGGGTCGATCTCGCGGCCCGGGCGCCTTCGCAGGTACTCGGCCTCCAGCTGGGCCATCCGCTGGGTGTGCTCGCCGTAGGCCTGGTCGGCGGCGTGCCGGAGCGCGTCCATCCGGGTCTCGTAGAGATGCCCCAGCTCACGGAGCAGGTCGTCGTCGGTGAGATCGGCGGGGCTGACTCCCATCGCCATGTGCGGTACCTCCTCCAGCGGTTCGCGGGCGTCCGTCTCCTACCCGGTCGGACGACCATGAACCGCGGGTCTTGCGCGTCCGGTGTCACCTACCTAGCGTTTGCTTTATGACTGAGACGAGCGGTCCCCTGGTCGGCCACGTCCACTCCGGCGACATCCCCTGGGTCACGATCGGCCCGGTCGGCCTCCAGGTCCTGAGGGTCTCCCCCGACACCTGGGTGGTGCGCAACCGCTTCGAGGCGGGCTTCCAGCTGCCCACCCACAAGCACACCGGCGGCGTCCACGCCTACACGTTCTCCGGACGGTGGCGCTACAAGGAGTACGGCATCGACTACCACGCCGGGACGTTCATCTACGAGCCGCCCGGCTCCGTCCACACGCTCACCATCGAGGAGGACAGCGACATCCTGTTCATCCTCGAAGGCGCCTTCATCGAGTACGACGCCGAGGGCAACATCACCGGCGTCACCGACGGCGAGTCGACGCTCAACGCCTACTACGCCATGTGCGACGACGCCGGGATAGCGAGACCGCAGGGCATCCTGTCGTGATCCCGGACGGCTTTCCGGACGGGTTCTACGCGCACGGGCATCCGTACGGGCTGTACGAGGCCGTACGGGCGGAGGGCGGCCTCGTCCGGCATCCATCGCTGCCGCTGTGGGTGGCGGGGTCCCACGCGGCGGTGCACGCGGTGGCGAGCGACCCGGCGGCGTACCGGTCGGGCGACGGCATCCTGATCGACGAGATCGGCGTCCCCTTCGACACGCCGCCGACGATCATGCACACCGACCCGCCCGAGCACGGCCGGTACCGGGGGCTGGTCGCGCCCGCGTTCCGGCCCTCGGCGATGCGGCGGCTGGAGGGCGCGGTCCGGGAGCGGATCCGGGCGCTGCTGGAGCCGGTGGAGGCGGGCCGCCCGTTCGACGTGGTCGCGGAGCTGGCCGTCCCGCTGCCGCTCCAGGTGATCTGCCTGCTGCTCGGCATCCCGGAGGACGACTGGCCGCGCTTCTTCCGCTGGTCGGAGTCGATCATCCCGGGGGCGGCGCCGGAGCTGTCGGACGAGGAGCGTGCCGCGCTGCGGATGGAGGCCGGCGTCTACCTGGTCGAGGTCTCCAACGAGCGGCGGGCCGCGCCGCGCGACGACGTGATCTCGCAGCTCGCCCAGGCCGAGGTGGACGGCGACCGGCTCACCGACATCGAGATGGTGATGTTCCTGATCCAGCTGCTCGTCGCCGGGAACGAGACGACCCGGCACGCGATCTCGGGCGGGCTGCTGGCGTTCGCGGAGAACCCGGACCAGTGGGAGGCGATGAAGCGGCCGGAGGCGATGCCGACCGCCATTGAGGAGATCTTGCGCTGGACATCCCCGGTCGTCTACTTCCTCCGGACCGCGACACGCCCGGCCGTCCTGGCGGGCGGGAAGCTGGAGGCAGGCGACCACATCATGCTCCTGTACGGGTCAGCGAACCGCGATCCGGAGGCGTTCGGGTCCGATGCCGACCGTTTCGACGTCACTAGGCGCCCCGACGTGCCGGGACTGGCGTTCGGGTACGGCCCGCACTTCTGCCTCGGCGCGGCGCTCGCGCGGATGGAGATGCGGCTCGTCCTCGAAGAGCTCCGGTCCCGGTACGGAACCGTCACGGTCACCGGCGAACCGGTCTACAACGGCTCGCCGGTGGTCGTCGGGCTCCGCGGCCTCCCGCTCGCGTTCGCCTGAGGACCGGCTCCCGGCGGCCGGACCCGCTTCTCGCGGCCGGCCGCCGGGAGCCGGTCGCGCGGCGCCCGGCCGCGGTTACAGCCGCCTGAACCTTCGCCGAACTCCCGGCACCCGTCAGGCTTCCGGCCGGAAGACCGCGAGCGCCTTCGCGTGCTTGCCGAACCGGATCCCCGGGGGCATCGGCGACACCTCGCCGTCCCGGGCCAGCCGGAGTTCGTCACACTCCGTGAGCACCTCCAGCCCGCCGGCGTGCCACCCCCGGAAACCGGGCACCACGTGCAGGTGCCCGGCGAGGACCGCGGCGACCGCCCGGATGCGGGGCATCCGCCGCCCGGACGAGACCATCCGGATGTCGAGGCGCCCGTCGTCGAGCCGCTCCCGCCACGTGGGCGCCGCGCCGTGCGAGCCGAACACGCCGTTCCCGACGAACGCCAGCCAGACGTGCCGCCGGTGCCCGTCCACGACGGCCTCGACGGGCTCGGAGTGCCGCAGCGTCCGGACGGCGGCGATCGCCAGCGCGGGCCACTTGCCGAGCCGCTTCTCCAGCCGCTCGCGCCGGTCGACCAGCTCGGTGTAGGCGCCGAAGCTCGCCGTGTTCAGGAACAGCCGCTCGCCGCCCCGGCGGGAGCCGGTCCCGGCGGGCGCGGCGTAGGCGACGTCCACGCGGCCGATCCGCCCCGCCCGGTACGCGGCGATCGCCTGCGCGGGCGACTCGACGCCGAGCGCGCGGGCGAAGTGGTCGAGCGTCCCGCCCGGCACGACCAGCAGCGGGACGTCGTGGTCGAGCGCGGCGCGCGCGGCCGCGTTGACGGTGCCGTCGCCGCCGACGACCGCGAGCACGTCGGCCCGCGCGGCGGCCTCCGCGCACGCCTTCTCGAGGTCCTGGCCGGGCTCCAGCATGACGATCTCCGCCGCCGGGAGCTCGCGCTCCAGCAGGCCGGACGCCATCTCCGCGCTGCCCGGCAGGATCCCGCGGGTGGCCTCGCCGCCGCCGCCCGAGCCGGTGTTGACGACCGCGACGACGCCGCGCCCGTCATCGGTGACCTGGACGTCCTCGCCCTCGGCCCCGGTTACGCGGGCCACCGGAGGGCGCGCCGGCCACACCAGGCGCGTGCCGAACCCGGCCAGCGCGCCGATGCCGAGGCCGGCGAGCACGTCGCCGGGGTAGTGCGCGCCCGTGTAGACGCGGGCGAACGCGACGGCGGCGGCGGTCGCCGCGACCGGCGCCGCCACCGCGGCCGGGGCCTCCAGCGCCACCCCGGCCGCGAACGCGGCGGCGGACGCCGAGTGCCCGGACGGGAAGGCGTGCGAGGTCGGCAGCTTCCATCGGATCCGGATCGGCGGCACCAGGTCCACGACCGGGCGCGCCCGGCGGAACGCCTGCTTGCCCAGGATGTTGACCATCGGGCTCGCCACCCCGATCGCGATCGAGCCGCGCAGCGCGGCGCGCCGCAGCCGGGGCCGCCGGGTGAGCCCGAGCGCCGCCGCCGTGGTGAACCACAGCACGCCGTGGTCGGCCGTCCTCGACAGCCGGGGCAGGACGTACTCCAGGCCGGGCAGCCGGGCCGCGGCGACCCGGTCGAACGCCCACCGGTCGGCGCGTCCCAGCCGGCCGAGCAGCGCCCGGTAGGGGGCGCGGGCGGGGCGGGCGGACGGGGGGCGCCCGGGCGAGCGCAGCACGGGGAGTGATCGAGAATGGTTGGACCGCATCCCCGGGGTATCCCCAGGGGCGACGACAAGATTCCGTAATGATCTCAGTTCGGGGGTCACATGCGGGTGAACGTCACCGACACATCATCGACTGCAATAGGCTTCCCGGCATGAGTCACCCGCAACGGCTCGGTTCATCGGGTGGCGAGTCGGTCGGCACGATCGCGGAGTCTCCTCACGTGAACGAGACGCTGGCCGCCTACGCCGCACGGTACGGATTGAGGCAGAGCGCGGCGCGCCCCCCGCTGCGCAAGTACATCCAGAGCGTCTGGGCCAGGCGCAACTTCATCTGGGCGTTCGCCTCGGCCAAGAACATCTCGATGTACACGGACTCGAGACTGGGTCAGGTCTGGCAGCTGCTGACCCCGATCCTGAACGTCTCGGTCTACTACCTGATCTTCGGCGTCCTCCTCAACACCAAGCGCGGCGTACCGGACTTCATTCCCTTCCTTGTGACGGGCGTGTTCATGTTCGGGTTTACACAGCGCTCGATCACGTCGGGCTCCAAGTCCGTCGGGGACAACCTGTCGCTGATCAGGGCGCTGCACTTCCCGCGCGCGACGCTGCCGCTCGCCATCGCGACCGTGGAGTTCCAGCAGCTGCTGCTCTCCCTGATCGTGCTGCTCGGCATCGTGTTCGCGTTCGGCGAGCCGATCAGCGTTCAGATGGTGATGTTCGTCCCGGTCCTGCTGCTCCAGCTGATGTTCAACGTCGGGATCAGCATGGTGATGGCACGGCTCGGCGCGTTCAACCGGGACGTCAGCCAGCTCCTGCCGTTCATCATGCGGACCTGGCTGTACCTGTCCGGCGTGATCTTCAGCCTGCCGGACCTGCTGCACCGCAGCCACGCGCTGAAGACCCACCCGTGGATCGGTGACATCCTCAAGGCCAACCCGGCCTACGTGTACGTGGAGCTGAGCCGGCACCAGCTGCTCGGCGAGTACCGCCACTTCGTGAACACCAAGCTGACGGAGACCACCGGCCAGCTGTGGCTCTACGCGGGGATCTGGTCGGCCGTCGCGCTGATCGGCGGGTTCCTGTTCTTCTTCAGTGCCGAGGAGCGTTACGGCCGTGGCTGACACCAAGGTGCGCGGCGGGACGGCCATCGACGTCGACCCCACGCGCGAGCCGATCGTCGTCGTCGACGACCTGCACATCATCTACCGCGTGTACGGCGCGGGCGGGAAGGGCAACGCCGCCAGCGCGTTCTCCCGGGTGCTGCGCCGCAAGAACCGTCCTTCGATGAAGGAGGTCCACGCGATCAAGGGGCTGTCGTTCGTCGCGTACCGCGGCGAGGCGGTCGGGATCATCGGGACCAACGGCTCCGGCAAGTCGACGCTGCTGAAGGCCATCGCGGGCCTGCTGCCGCCGCACAGCGGCGCGGTGTACACCGACGGCCAGCCGTCCCTGCTGGGCGTGAACGCGGCGCTGATGAAGGACCTCACCGGCGAGCGCAACATCGTCCTCGGCTGCCTGGCGATGGGCATGACGCCGACGGAGACGAAGGCCCAGTACCAGAAGATCGTCGACTTCGCGGGGCTCAAGGAGGGGTTCATCCAGTACCCGATGCGGACGTACTCGTCCGGCATGGGGGCGCGGCTCCGGTTCGCGATCGCCGCGGCGAAGACCCACGACGTGCTGCTGATCGACGAGGCGCTCGCCACCGGCGACGCCAAGTTCAAGCGCAAGAGCAAGAAGCGGATCGAGGAGCTGCGCAACGAGGCCGGCGCGGTCTTCCTCGTCGCGCACCAGCTGGACACGGTCAAGGAGATGTGCGACCGCGTCATCTGGATCGACGAGGGCCGGATGCGGATGGACGGCGATCCGGAAGAGGTCATCGCGGCCTACAGCGAGGCCGCCGGGAAGTGATTCCGGTCACGGACCGGTTCGTCACCGGGTTCTCTATGGGCGCGGTCAAGACCTGACCCGCCTGATAGAGATGGAGTGACAACTGATCCTTTGACGAGGAGGTCGCCATGGCCGGCCGGCCACCGCTTCCGCACGAGCACCTTCCCGAGGTCCCGTCGTTCACCGTGACCAGCGATGACGTCGCCCACGGCGAGCGGCTCGACGACAAGCACGTGTTCGACGACTGGGGGTTCAGCGGCGGCAACCAGTCCCCGCACCTGCGCTGGTCCGGATTCCCGCCGGAGACCAAGAGCTTCGCCGTGACCTGCTACGACCCGGACGCCCCGACGGGCAGCGGGTTCTGGCACTGGACGCTGTTCGACATCCCGGCGGACGTCACCGAGCTGCCGACGGGCGCGGGCACCGCCGACTCCAAGATCGGGATTCACGCCCGCAACGACTACGGGAACAAGGAGTTCGGCGGCGCCGCGCCGCCGCCCGGCGACCCGCACCGGTACGTGTTCACGGTGCACGCGCTGGACGTGGAGTCGCTCGGGATCGGCTCGGACGTCTCCCCGGCCGTGGCGGGCTTCAACATCACCGCCCACACCCTCGCCCGCGCGACGATCATTCCCGAGTACGGCGTCTGACGCCCCGCTGAGGCCGTCCCGCTGAGGCCGGCGCGCCCGCAGGGGCGGCCTCAGGAGGCGCCGACCAGCATGTCCCCCATGGCCGTCCGCCGGTACAGGACGGAGCGGCCGCTGCGCTCGCGGGTGACGAGGCCGGACGCGCGCAGCACCGCGAGGTGGTCGCCGGTCCCGCCGAGGCTCACCCGGAGCCGGGCGCTGAGCCAGGTCGTGGTGGCGGGCTCGGCCAGCGCGCGCAGCAGGTCGGCGCGGGTGCGGCCGAGCAGCCGGGCGAGCGCGTCGTCGTCCCGCGGCACCCGCCCCTCCCGCCCCTCCCACAGGGCCGCCACTCCCCTGGCCCGGTACATCAGCGTGTACGGCCAGTTCCGCTCCAGCGCGACGCCGAGTTCGGAGAACACGGTGGGGACGAACATCAGCCCGGCGCCGTCCAGCCGGTAGGCGCCCTCGTCGGGGATGTCCACCTCGATCATGCCGCCGCGCCACCGGACCTGCCGGGACAGGCCGTCGAGGGCCTCCGCCCAGCCGTAGGCGGCGAGCCGTCCCGCGCGGTGCACGATGTCCTGTTCGAGGATCGCGCGCAGCACCGGCCAGTCCGGTTCGACGAGCACCGTCCACGCGGCCTCCAGCGCGTCGCTGAGGCGCCGTACGACGTCGGGCGCGTGCAGGACCGCCCGGACGTCGTCCGGCGGCGTGGGAAGGCCGTCGAGGTTGCGGGCGATCTCCTCGCGGGCCTGGGGTTCGGGCGTGGCGCGGGCGACGGCGAGCTGCTCGGCGACCGTGAGGTTCGGGCGGCCGGGCGGCGGCTGGACGAAGTCGGCCATGTACCCGTGGCGGCGCCGCAGGAACGCCAGCGCCCGGACGGCCGGGTCGGCGGCGATCGCCGCGTAGCGGGGGCGCGCCCGCTCCACCCACGGGCCCACCGGACCGGCCGGCACGCGCCCCGCCGCGAGGCCGAGCGCGGTGATCGTCTCGTGCAGCGGCGCGATGCCGAACCGGCTCGCCGCGAGGTCGCCGGGCCCCACCTCGATCCGGTACATGTTTCGCTCCTCCCCGAAACATTATCCAGGCCGGCCCCGCCGCCCGAGTCTGGTCGCCATGACGGCATCCACCGCTCCCTCCGGCCCCGCCGCGCCGGCCGCGTCCGCGCGCTACCGCGACGTCTTCGGCGTCCCCGAGTTCCGCACGCTGTTCGGGCTGCAGACGCTGCAGGTGACCGGCGACTCCGTCCGGATGATCGCGCTGTCGGTGCAGACGTTCGAGCGGACCGGGTCCGCGCTCGCCGCGGCACTGGTGTTCTGCGCGGGCATGCTCCCGTACGCGGTGGGCGGCGCGCTCCTGCTGTCGCTCGCCGACCGCGTCCCGATGCGGCGGCTGCTCACCGGGTTCCACCTGCTGCGCCTCGCGGTCACGGCCGTCCTGGCGTGCGGCGCCGTCCCGCTGCCGGGGACGATCGCGCTGATCACCGTGCTCGGGCTGGTGGCGCCGGTCGGCGGCGCGACCGTGCAGGGCCGGCTGCCCGCGCTGCTCCCCGGCGACGGCTTCGTGCTGGGCCGGTCGCTGTTCACGATGACGTCCGCCGGGGCACAGATCACCGGGCAGGCCGCCGGAGGGCTGCTGCTGGCGGCGCTGTCCCCGGCGGGGACGCTCTGGCTGGCCGCCGCGAGCGCCGCCGTGGCCTCGGCGCTCGCCCGGTTCGGGCTGCCGGACGTGCCGGCGCCGAACCGCGGCGGCTCCGGGGTGGCGCGCGAGACGTGGCGGGTGAACCGGCGGCTGCTCGGCGCGGGCACCACGCGGGGCCTGCTGCTGGCCTTCTGGCTGCCGCTGTCGCTGTCCGTCGGGTCGGAGGCGATGGCGATCCCGTACGCGAGCGGGCTCGGGAATCCGGGGGCGGCCGGGCTGATGCTGTCGTCGGCCGCGGCCGGGATGTTCGCGGGCAACCTGCTGGTCGGCCGCTGGATTCGGCCCGGCCTGCGCGACCGGCTCACGTTCCCGCTCGCGCTGCTGACGGGCGCGCCGCTGCTGCTGTTCGTCCTGCACCCACCCTTGCCGCTGGCCTGCGCGCTGATGCTCGCGGGGACCGTCGGCCTCGGCTACGACCTGCCGCTCCAGCGCCGGCTCGTGGACGCGACGCCGGAGACCGTGCGGGGCCAGGCGATCGGGCTGGCGAGCACCGGGGTGATGACGGGCCAGGCCGCCGCGATCGGCGGCGCGGGCGCGCTCGGCGACCTGCTGGCCCCGGCGCAGGTCATCGCCCTCTGCGGGGCCGCCGCGGTGCTCGCCGCGCTCGCCCTCCACCGCCACCTGCGCTGACGGCGCCTATTCGGCGGAACGGCGGCGGCGTCGTCCGGGCCACAGGAGCCAGGTCTGAAGCGCCCCGGACCCGGTCGTCGCGACGTAGAACAGGACGTTGGTGAGGGCCTGCGGCATCTCCCCGAAGTCGAGGAGGTAGAGGCTCACCATCGACAGCGGCGCGGTGGCCAGGATGAGGAAGACGCCGATGAAGCCGGGGTCGTCCGCGAACAGGTCGGCGGCGAGGACGATCCCGGTCGTCACCGTGACGGCGGCGCCGTAGCCGATCGCGATGGCGAGCCGCACCCGGTCGGCCGTGCCGCGGGCCGGCCGGGGGGATCGGGGGGCGCGGGCGGAGAAAGAGGAGAACATGTCGGCAATGCTCGCCGCGCGCCCGGTGGCGCCGCCTGAGTACCGGTACTCAGGCGGCGCCCGGAAGGTACCTACTTCTCCCAGGGGAAACGGTCGGCGAACGCCGGCTTGAGATCGTCCAGCCAGGCCGCGTCGGGGTCGTACTTCGCGAAGAACGGCTTACCGACCAGGTCCGCGTCGCGGCACTGGATGAAGTGCAGGACGAAGACCTTCTCGCCCATCAGGTCGATGACGCCGTCCACGCACACCTTGCCGGGGGTGGCGGACATGGACGGGCCCCGGACGGTCCTGGAGAGCCCCGAGACGTTCTTGTAGGCGTCCCGGTAGATCTCGTAGGCGCGGGCGAGCGGGACCGCGAAGTAGTCCTGCGGACCGGTGTCGCGCTCGACGAACATGTAGTACGGGACCAGGCCCATCCGGGTCTGGGTCCGCCACATGCCCTCCCACGTCGCGGAGTCGTCGTTGATCGTCCGGATGAGGGGGGCCTGGGTCCGGATGACCGCGCCCGTGTCGCGGATGCGGCGGCACGCCTCGGCGACCATGAGCGGCTCCAGCTCGCGGGGATGCGAGAAGTGCGCCATGAAGGCGAGGTTCTTGCCCGACTCGACGACCTGCTCGAACAGCCGCAGCATGTCGTCGGCGTCCGGGTCGGTGACGAACTTCTGCGGCCAGTACGCCAGCGACTTGGTGCCGATCCGGATGGCCTCCAGCTGCTCCAGCTCCAGCAGCGGCTCGATGTAGCGCCGCAGCACCGGCTCGCCCATGATCATCGCGTCGCCACCGGTGAACAGGACGTTCGTCACCTGGGGGTTGGCGAGGAGGTAGTCGCGCAGGGCGGTGGGCTCGTCGCCGGCCATCTTCAGGTCGGGCTCGCCGATGAACTGCGCCCAGCGGAAGCAGTAGGTGCAGTACGCGTGGCAGGTCTGCCCCTGCTTGGGGAAGTACAGGACCGTCTCGCCGTACTTGTGCTGCATTCCGGGGATCTTGCCGTCCCCGAAGCTCGGGATGTTGAGCTCCATCTGCCCGGCCGGGTGCGGGTTCAGCTTCATCCGCACGGCGTGCGCGGCGGCCTCGATCTCGGCCTTGGGGGCCTCGCGGCGCAGCAGGTCGGACAGGCGCGCGACGTCCTCGGCCGGGAGCATGTCCTCCTGCGGGAACACCAGCCGGTAGATCGGGTCGTCCGGCGCGGCCGACCAGTCGATGAGCTCCTCAATGACGTAGGCGTTGGTCCGGAAGGGCAGGACCGTCGCGACCGCTCGGGTCGCGAGCCGCTGCTCGGGCGACAGACCGGCGCGAGCGGTGAGCTCGTCCAGGTGCTTCGCCGTGAAGGCGCGGAACTTGCGACCTGTGGATCGCATTGCGGGAGCCGCGTCGTTCACCAGTGTCACGTGTTGGTACTCCTTGATGTCATGGGGGAGCGGGTCCCCGGGCGCGTCGTCACGGACGGTGATCAAAAAGCCGCGGGACACCCCCATTCAACCGTTTGGGACCGGTTCATACCGAATTGATACCCCCTACAGGGTACGGAAAAAGCTGGTCAGCCCGGACCCCGACAAATCGCCCCTGCATCATCGTCGACGCCCCGCCCCATGTTCAACGACTACGGGACGTCAACCTCTCCGTCACGGCGGGGCCACGCTTCGGCCAGCGGATACTCCGGAAACCGCGCCCCAGGTCACACGCTGACACGATGTTCGGAAATACTGGCGAGGGCGGCACCGCGGACGGGCGAAGGGGCTGGTGTGCACTCCCATGACACGGACAGTCCGGCCGAGCCGGTCGATGGCCAGGGTGGAATCGCGCCCGGACCCGGCACCGGCGGACCGGACCTCCACGAGCCCGGCGGGCCGGGGGTCGCCCCGCGCTACGTGATCGTCCTGGCGTTCCTCGCGGCGCTCTTCTACGCCTCCTTCTTCCTGGAGAACTGGCTGAGCCCCGACCTGGACGTCGTCAACGGCTACGTGAGCGAGCTGTCGGCGATCGACCAGCCGTTCCACCTCGTCTACAGCGGCGGCGACCTGATCACCGGGGTCCTGTCGATCATCGTGTCGGCCGGCACGCTGCGCCGGCTGCGGCGCCGGCCGCTGGCCACCGCCGGCTGGGCGTTCCTCGGCCTGTTCGGGATCTGGGCGATCGGGGACGCCTCCTTCCCGCTGGACTGCGCCCCGAACCTGGAGACGTGGTGCGCGCTGCGGGAGCGCTCCGAGCACGTGTCGTTCTCGCACGAGTTCCACTCCGTCACCAGCACCGTCGTGATCACCTGCGGGGTGATCGCGCTGTTCCTGCTGTCGCTGGCCGCGCGCCGCTACGGGTGGTGGCCCGTGCTGGCCCGCTGGGGCTGGGTGGTCGCGGCGGCCGAGACCGTGTTCGCGCTGAGCACGCTGCTCGCGATGTACCTGGGCCGCTGGCTCGGCATCATCCAGCGCGTGCAGATCTCCGTCCTGTGCGCCGGGCTGCTGCTGGTCGCCTGGGCGCTCTACGCCGACCGCCGGAACGCCGGGCGGGCCCCGGCCTCCCCGCCGCTACGGGAGAAGACGCACCTATGAGCGACAGCCGCGCCGCGAACGACGGCGAGATCACGCACGAAGGCGGCACCGTGAACGACGGCACCGTGAACGACGGCGGCGCGGCACACGACGGCCGCGCCGCCGTGAGCGAGGTCGTGAACGTGGGCCGCGAGCAGGTCCACGTCGTCGAGGAGGGGCCGGCGGACGGGCCGCCGCTGCTGCTGAGCTCCGGTCTCGGCGGCGCCTGGTTCGACTGGCGGCCCAGCGTCGACCTGCTGCGCGACCGGAACCGGGTGATCGCCTTCGACCGCCCGGGGCTCGGCCTCAGCCCGGCCGCGATCGCCGCGCCGACGCTGCGCCGCGAGGCGGACGTCCTCGCCGCCCTCGCCGAGCGGGCCGGCCGGCCGGTGATCGCGGTCGCGCACTCGATGGCCGGGTTCCACGCCGAGGCGCTCGCCCGGCTCCGCCCCGACCTGGTGCGGGGCCTGGTGCTCGTCGACCCGAGCTACGAGCCGCACCCGCACGAGCTCGTCCGGTTCGCGGCGGCCGCGACGCCGCTGGCGACCGCGGCCGGGGTGCTCCTCGGCGCGACGCAGCTGGCGCGGGTCCTCGGGCCGATCGGGCGCCGCGCCGTCCTGAAGCACACCAGCCGGCGCGACGAACCGGTCCCGGACGCGGTCGTCCGCTCGGTGTACGGGCGCGGGACCGTCCTCGGCACGGTCATCGCTGAGGATCTCGCGTACCGGGAGCAGGCCGTCGACCTGGCGCGGCTCCGCGAGCGCCGCCCGTTCCCGGCCGTCCCGCTGGTCGTGCTGACCGCGCTAGGCGACGTCAAGGGCGAGGCCAAGAGGCGCGAGTGGTCGGAAGGGCACGCGCGGCTGGCGAGGATGACGCCCTACGGGAGCCAGGTGGACCTTCCGGACGCGCGGCACATGGTCCAGCTCGACCGCCCGGACGCCGTCGCCGACGCGGTCGCGGAGGTGCTCCGGGCGGAGGAGACGGTATGAGGCGCGTCCTGGCGCTGGTGCTTGCGGCGGTGCTGGGCGCGACCCTGTCCGGATGCAAGGTGATGCAGCGGATCTCCGAGGAGTCCTACCGCAACGCCGTCACCGACGGGGTCGTGGCCGAGCTGAAGAAGCGGGATATCCGGCTGAAGGCCCGCCCGTCCTGCCGGACGCCGAAGATCGGCGACACCGTCCGGGTGGCCTGCACGGCGACGACGAAGGCGGGGCAGCCCGTCGTGGTGACCGGCACCGCCCTCGGCGCCGACGGCGCGCACCCGGTCGAGGAGTACACCGTCACCGTCGCCGGGCGACAGGTCCTGGACCAGGGCTGCCTCGGCCTCGGCTGCTCCTGAGCCGCCGTCTCAGCCGCTCTTCTTGTGGCAGGAGGCGCCGAGGCACTGCGCGTTCTCCACGACCGGGCGGCCGTCCACGAGGATCGTGAAGTAGTTCCTCTTGGCCTCCTGCTCGCCGCTGCCGATCACCTTGACCTGCTTGTTGTCGGCGGTCGTGCCGGTGCAGGACACCCGCATGCTCTTCTTCGTCCAGCCGGGCAGGTCCTCGCACTTCAGCGGCGACCGCAGGTTCACCCCGCGGACGCTCAGCTCGTCGGTGGCCTTCGCCGGCATCGCGTTGCGCAGGGCCGCCTGCGTCTTGTACGTCAGCTCGCCGCCCGAGGTGACCAGCACCCACGCGGCACCGCCCGCGACCAGCAGGACGAAGAGCACGGCGGAGCCCAGGATCAGGGTCTTCTTGCGATTCATCACCATTTCCACGTCCGGTACATCACCGTCCGTACTGGATCACATGCGGTGGGTGCCGGACTTTTCCCTGATCATGCGCATTCGTTGCCCAAGGGCGCGGGCCGTCCGGCGCGGCGGTCGCGGCGGTCGCGGGCGCGTGAGGCTCGCCACCTCCGGGCCGCGCACCGCCAAGGCACCCGAACCGAGGACTTACCATGCGATGAGCTGCGGATCTCGCGCGCGCCACCCGTCCCTCTCCCTCCTGGAGCGACCCATGACCGGTCAAGGCGAGCCGCCGCGCCCGGCGGCCCGCCGTCCGGCGACGGTGCGGCCGCTGCCGATCGCGGTCGACACGATGGGCGGCGACCACGCCCCCGGGGAGATCATCGAGGGCGCGGTGGAGGCGGTCCGCGCGCACGGCGTGCGGGTGGTGCTGGTCGGGCAGGCGCCGCGGATCCAGCGCGAGCTGGACCTGCACGGCGTCGCCGGGAAGATCCCGATCGTGCACGCCGAGGAGGCCCTCGACATGGGCGAGGGCGCGCTCGCGAGCTGGCGCAAGCCGAAGTCGTCGATCGCGATCGCCTGCCATCTGATCAAGCAGGGCCGGGCGTCGGCGCTGGTGTCGGCGGGCAGCACCGCCGGGGTCGTCGCGACGTCCCGGCTGCGGCTGAAGGGCCAGCAGGGCGTGATGCGGCCCGCGATCGCGGTGACGCTGCCCACCTCGCCGCACCCGACGATCCTGCTGGACGCGGGCGCCAGCGTGGACGTGAAGCCGGAGGGGCTCGTCCAGTTCGCCGCGCTCGGCACCGCGTACGCGCAGATCCTGCTGGGCGTGGAGCGGCCGAGCGTGGGGCTGCTGACGATCGGGGCCGAGCCGGGCAAGGGCAACAAGGTCACCAAGCGGGCGTACGAGCTGCTGTCCGGGTCCAGCCACGGCATCGAGTTCGCGGGGAACGTGGAGGGCCACGACCTGCTGAGCGGCGAGGTGAACGTGGTCGTGACCGACGGCTTCACCGGCAACGTCGCGCTCAAGACCATGGAGGGCACGATCCGGACCGCGTTCGCGGAGATCCGGGGCGCGATGACCGCGAGCGCGCCCGCGCGGGTCGGCGCGCTGCTGCAGCGCCGCCGGCTGCTGGAGCTGCGCGAGCGGCTCGACCCCGACACCTACGGCGGCGGCGTCCTGCTCGGCCTGAACGGGACGGTCGTGATCGCGCACGGCGCCTCGCACGCCCGGGCGATCACCTCGGCGTGCGAGCTGGCGCACCGGCTGGCGGCCGGGCGGATCGTGGAGCGGATCCGCGAGCAGGTCGCGGCGACGCGGACGTCCCGGTTCGGCCGGTGGACGCACGGCGAGCGCGACTCCCAGGCCGACAAGGCAGATAAGGCCGACAGGCCGGACAAGAGCGACAGGGCGGACCGCGCGGACAGGGCCGACCGGGCCGACCGGGCCGACCGGGCGCCGAAGTCCCCGGAGCGGCCGCCGGAGCCCGCCAAGCCCGCGGAGCCGGCGCGGGAGGCCGCGGCGCCCGCCGGCGAGCGCGCCGCGCCGGAACGGACCGAGCCGCCCGCCGCGACATAGTCCGGGACGGGCCGGGGAGCTCGCCGGTGTGAACGGGGTGCCGGCGGCGGCCCGGCGCGGGCTGACGGCCCCCGAGGCGCGCGAACGGGTCGCGGCGGGCCGCGCCGACGACGTGCCGCGCCGCCCCGCACGGCGGGAAAACCCGTGCCATGCGGTACGCGCGCGCCGATAACCTTGGAACATGCCCGATCCGCAACTCGTACTCGCCGCCCGGGTCCAGGACGCGCTGAGCGCCGCCTTCGGACCGTCGTACGCGGACGCCGACCCGGTCATCCGGCCGTCGCAGTTCGCCGACCTTCAGGCCAACGTGGCGCTGCCGCTGGCCAAGAAGCTGGGCCGCAAGCCGCGAGACGTGGCCGACGAGATCGTCAAGCACCTCGACGTCGCCGGCGTCGTGTCGGACGTGCAGGTCAGCGGGCCGGGCTTCATCAACCTCACGCTCAGCGACGAGTGGATCGCCGGCGAGGCGCAGCGGGCCCTGGAGGACGCGCGGCTCGGCGTCCCCGTGACCGCCGCGCCGCAGAAGGTCGTCGTCGAGTACTCCTCGCCGAACGTGGCGAAGGAGATGCACGTCGGGCACCTGCGGACCACGATCGTCGGCGACGCGATCGCCCGCATCCTGGACTTCCTCGGCCACGACGTGATCCGCGACAACCACGTCGGCGACTGGGGCACCCCGTTCGGCATGCTGATCGAGCACCTGCTCGACCTCGGCGAGGACGCCGCCGCGCGGGGCGACTCGTCCGTCAGCGACCTCACCGCCTTCTACCAGGCCGCGCGGGCGAAGTTCGACGGCGACGAGGGGTTCGCCGACCGGTCCCGCAGGCGGGTCGTCGCGCTCCAGGCCGGCGACCCGGAGACGCTGCGGCTCTGGAACGTCCTCGTGGACGTGTCCAAGAAGTACTTCAACTCCGTCTACGGGCTGCTCGGCGTCACCCTCACCGACGACGACATCAAGGGCGAGAGCTTCTACAACGACCTGCTCGCCCCGACCGTCCAGGAGCTGGAGGACAAGGGCATCGCGGTGGTCAGCGACGGGGCGCTCTGCGCGTTCCCGCCCGGCTTCACCGGCCGCGAGGGCGAGCCCCTCCCGGTGATCATCCGCAAGAGCGACGGCGGCTACAACTACTCCACCACCGACCTCGCGACGATCCGGTACCGGGTCGACACCGAGCACGTCGACCGGATGATCTACGTGGTGGGCGCGCCGCAGTCGCTGCACTTCCAGATGGTCTTCGCGGTCGCCCGGATGGCCGGCTGGCTGAACGACGACGTCCGGGCCGACCACGCGCAGATCGGCAACGTCCTCGGCACCGACGGCAAGATCCTGCGGACCCGCGCCGGCGGCACCGTCAAGCTCGCCGAACTGCTGGACGAGGCCGTCGAGCGGGCCGGCACGGTGTTCGACGAGATCCAGCACGACGAGCCGTTCGACGACGCCACCCGCGCCGCGATCGTCCAGGACGTCGGCATCGGCGCGGTCAAGTACGCCGACCTGTCCGTGGCACGCGACAGCGAGTACGTCTTCGACCTCGACCGGATGATCTCGTTCAACGGCAAGACCGGCCCGTACCTGCAGTACGCGGCCGCGCGGATCCGGTCGATCTTCCGCAAGGGCGGCGTCGCCCCCGACGAGGCGACCGGCCCGATCGTCCTCACCGATCCGGCCGAGCGCGCGCTGGCCCTGCAACTGCTCGGCTTCGGCGCGGTCCTGGAGCAGGCGGGCGAGACGGCCGAGCCGCACAAGCTCGCGACCTACGTCTACTCGGTCGCCGACGCCTACACGACCTTCTATGAGAACTGCCCGGTCCTGAAGGCCCCGGACGAGGCGACCAAGGCGTCCCGGCTCGCCCTGTGCGCCGCCACGCTCCGCACCCTCACCACCGGCCTCCACCTGCTGGGCGTCCCCACCCCGGAACGCATGTAGCGAGGTCAGTGCGCGGGAGCGGCCTGCGCCGGGGCGGCGTTCGGCGCCGACCCGGCGGAGAGGCCCCGCCTCTCCCGGGCGGCCTGCTCGCGGACGGCGGGGACGACCTCCAGCGCGAAGACCGGAAGCTGCTCGGGATCGCCGCCGAACAGGAACGTGTCGACGCCGTGGCCCACGGCCAGCTCCGTCATCTCGTAGACCCACTGGCGCGGCGGGCCGTGCAGGAAGCCGCGCGAGTCCCGCCCGTCGATGGAGCCTTCGAGCAGGTAGACGCGGCGCAGCTCGGACGGGGCGCGGCCGGCCCGGGCGGCGGCGTCGTCGAGGCGGCGCTGCCCCTCGGCGAGCCGCTTCGGCGGGACGAGCGACGACGGCGCGATCCAGCCGTCGGCGACGCGCCCCGCGAGATCGAGCGCGCGCGGCCCGGTCACCCCGAACCAGATCCCGATCTGGTGGGCGGGCGCCGGCCCGGCCTGCGCGGCGGCGAACCGGTGGTGCTCGCCCTGGAAGCGCAGCCCGTTCTGGTCGCTCCAGTGCAGCCGGATGATCTGCACCGCCTCCTCCAGGGAGCGGCGCGCGGCGGCGGCGCCGAGCCGCGGGCCGCCGTAGGCCTCCACGCCGTCCCAGGACATGCCGGCGCCGAGCCCGAGCTCCACGCGCCCGCCGCTCAGGGCGTCCATCGTGGCGAGCGCCTTGGCCAGCAGCGCGGGCGGCCGCAGCGGCAGGCACGCCACGGCGGGCAGCACCCGGATCCGGGGCGTGACGGCCAGCGCGGTCGCCATCAGCGTCAGCGCGTCGGCGGTGTCGCGCAGGTACGGGCGGTCCCGGACGCCGAGCAGGTCGAGCCCGTACCGGTCCGCGTCCTGCGCGATGCGGACCAGCGGCGCGGACGCGTCCGGCGCCAGCGACAGGCCGAAGCGCAGCGGCCGCCGGGCGAGGGGCTGCGTCACTGCAGGTACCCCTCGACCTCGTCCGGCGGGCGGACGTGCGCGTCCGCGTCGCCGGGGTCGCTGCCCGCGTCGATCCGGGCGCGGCGGCGGCGCAGCAGGTCCCAGCACTGGTCGAGGGCCACCTCGAGGTCCTCGAGCCGCCGGTGCTCCTCGTCGCGGTCCAGGTCGCCGCGCTGGTAGCGGTCGCGCAGCCGCTGCTCCTCACCGACGTACTCGTCGATGCGCGCCAGGATGTCCTTCTCGTCCAATGGGCCCTCCCGTGAGCCGGCCGTCGTGGATCGCCGGCCGGCGGCGTGCGTGTGCGCGGCAGGCTCCGCCCGCGCCCGCGCCCGTGCCCGTGCTCGGGCACGGCCCCGCCCGCGGGCTCGCCGCTCGCCGCGTCCCGGGCAGGGCGCGGCGACGGGCGGGTCGGTGCCGCCCCTGGGGGCGGACCCCCGGGGGCGCCGTCCGGGCGGCGGTCAGCGCTCGCGCTGGCCGGCGCTGGTCAGGCCGCTCAGGAAGCCGCCGTCGGTGCCGGTCGAGTGCTGCAGGCCGTTGGAGGTCTTGGGCTCGACCATCGGCCCGGCGGGCGGCGCGGTGGCCGACTCGGCGGTCCGCCGGGCCGTCGTCCCGCCCGCTCGCGGGCGGGTCCCGGTGGTCCCGCCCGCCCCGGCGGTGCTCGCCTTGCGAGCGGTGCCGGACGAGCGGGATGTACCGCTCTTGCGGGCCGTGCCGCTCCGCGTGCTCGCGGTCGTCCGGGACGAGGACGCGGTGGACTTGCGCGCGGCACTGGTCCGCGGCTTGGCCGCCGTCGTCCTCTTCGCGGTCGACGGCCGGGTCTTGGACGCCGTGGTCTTGCGCGCCGTCGACTTCGGCGCCGACACCCGCGCCGACGTCGTGGACCGCGAGCGGCTCGCCGCCGAGGTGGACTTGCGGGCCGTCCCGGACGTGCTCTTGCGCGCGCTGGTGCCCGTCCTGCTCCTGGACGCCGTGGACCGGGCGGCCTGCTGCTGCTTCCCCATGTCCTTGGCCGCGGTGTTCATCGCCTTGGCGGCGTCGGTCATCGCCTTGGTGGCGGTGGTCATGGCCTTGGTCATCGCGGTCATGGCCTTGGCCGACGAGGACGCCTTGGTCGCCACCGACTTCATCTGCTTGGCGGCGGCCTTGGCCTGGTCGGCGGCCTTGGTGACGCGCTGCGACGCCTGTGTGGACGTCCGGCTCGACGCGGCGCTGGTCCGCTTCGCCGGAGTCTTCCTCGCGGCGGTCGAGCGGCTGGTCGTGGACCTCGACGGCGTCTTGGCGGCCGAGGTGCTCTTGGAGGCCGTCTTCTTGGCGGCCGTGGACTTGTTCGCCGTGGTGCTCTTCGTACGAGCGGCCGTACCTCGGCTCGTCGTCGTACGCGATGCGGTGTTGGTAGGCACTGATCTACCCCCCGTGATGATCAGTTACGGGGGGTTCTATTCCACCGTTCGTGACGCTCTACACACTCCGCGCCATTTCCACTTTCAGACGCCCACGGGATGCCACACCGTCTTGACCTCCAGAAACGCCGTCATACGCGCGGTTCCGGGGTCGCCGGACCAGTCCTCGGCGGCGCGGAAGACACGCTTCAGGTTCTCGGCCGCCTTCTCCTCCAGAGCGGTCACGTCGGCCTCCGGGACGCCGGTGAGGTCGATGGCGTTGACGTCCATGTGGGAGGCGAGCCAGGGGGCGAGTTCGGTGCGGTGTCCGGTGAGGATGTTGACGACGCCGCCCGGTAGGTCGCTGGTGGCGAGGACTTCGGCGAGGGTGATCGCGGGGAGTGGTGCGGGTTCGGAGGCGATGACGACGGTGGTGTTGCCGGTGGCGATCGCGGGTGCGAGCACCGAGACCAGGCCGAGGAGCGGGTCGTCGGGTGCGATGACGGCGACGATGCCGGTGGGTTCGGGGGTGGAGAAGTTGAAGTAGGGGCCGGTGACGGGGTTGGCGGCGCCGGTGATGGCGGTGATCTTGTCGGCCCATCCGGCGTACCAGACCCACCGGTCGATGGCGGCGTCGACTTGTGCGGCGGCGTGGGTCTTGGACGCGCCGCTGTGGCGGACCTCGGTGATGAACTGGTCGCGGCGTCCTTCGAGCATTTCGGCGATGCGGTAGAGGATCTGCGCGCGGTTGTAGGCGGTGCGGGCCGACCAGCCGGTGAAGGCTTTGCGGGCGGCGGTGACGGCGTCGCGGACGTCTTTGCGGGAGGCCTGGGAGGCGTTGGCGAGGAACCGGCCTTTGGTGTCGGTCACGGGGTAGGTCCTGCCTGACTCCGAACGCGGGAACGCGCCGCCGATGTAGAGCTTGTAGGTCTTGCGGACGGTGAGACGTTCAGACATTGAGGTAGGGCTCCAGTCCGTGGCGTCCGCCTTCGCGGCCGTGTCCCGATTCCTTGTAGCCGCCGAACGGGGAGGCGGGGTCGAACTTGTTGAAGGTGTTGGCCCACACCACCCCGGCGCGCAGCCGCTGCGCGGTCCACAGGATCTGCGAGCCCTTGTCGGTCCAGATCCCCGCCGACAACCCGTAGGGGGTGTTGTTGGCCTTGGTGACCGCCTCGTCGGGGGTGCGGAACGTCAGCACCGACAGCACCGGCCCGAAGATCTCCTCCCGCGCGATCCGATGCGATTGCGCGACACCGGTGAACACCGTTGGCGGGAACCAGAACCCGCGGTCGGGCAGCTCGCACGGCGGCGCCCAACGGTCGGCGCCCTCGGCCTCGCCGGCCGCCGACAGCTCGCGGATCTTGTCCAGTTGCGCGGCGGAGTTGATCGCGCCGATGTCGGTGTTCTTGTCCAGGGGATCACCGACGCGCAGCGTCGCCATCCGCGCCTTCAGCCGCTCCAGCACCTCCTCGGCCACCGACTCCTGCACCAGGAGGCGGGATCCGGCGCAGCACACGTGGCCCTGGTTGAAGAAGATGCCGTTGACGATGCCTTCGACGGCCTGGTCGATGGGGGCGTCGGCGTAGACGATGTTGGCGGCCTTGCCACCCAGCTCCAAGGTGAGCTTCTTCGATGTTCCGGCCAGGGTGCGGGCGATCTGGCGGCCGACGTCGGTGGAACCGGTGAAGGCGACCTTGTCGACCCCGGGGTGGGCGACCAGCGCGCGGCCCGTCTCGCCGGCGCCGGTGATGATGTTGACGACACCGGGCGGCAGGTCGGCCTGGCGGCAGATGTCGGCGAACAGCAGCGCGGTCAGCGGCGTGGTCTCCGCCGGCTTCAATACGACGGTGTTCCCGCAGGCCAGCGCCGGGGCGATCTTCCACGCCAGCATCAGCAGCGGGAAGTTCCACGGAATCACCTGGCCCGCCACACCGACCGGGCGCGGGTCCGGGCCGAACCCCGCGTGGCCGAGTTTGTCGGCCCAGCCGGCGTAGTAGAAGAACCACGCCGCCACCAGCGGAACGTCCACATCGCGGGACTCGCGGATCGGCTTGCCGTTGTCGATCGACTCCAAAACGGCCAGCTCGCGGGAGCGTTCCTGGATGATCCGGGCGATCCGGTACAGGTACTTGGCGCGCTCAGCGCCCGGCATCGGCCCCCACACCCGCTCATAGGCGGCGCGAGCGGCCTTCACGGCCCGGTCCACATCCGCCTCGTCGGCGCACGCCACGTCCGCCAGCACGCTCTCATCGGCCGGGTTGATCGTCTTGAACGGCTCCCCGTGCCCGTCGACGAACTCACCGTTCACGAACAGCCCGTAGGAGGCGCGGATGTCGACGACCGACGCCGACTCCGGTGCGGGCGCGTACTCGAACACCATGATCAGTCCAGGGTGAAGTAGTCGGGACCGGAGTACACCCCGGTGGACAGCTTGCGGCGCTGCATCAGCAGATCGTTCAACACACTGGAAGCACCCAGCCGGAACCAGTCGGGCGACAGCCAGTCCGGGCCGGCGGTCTCGTTCACCAGCACCAGATACTTGATCGCATCCTTGGTGGTGCGGATCCCACCCGCCGGTTTGACCCCGACCTGACGGCCCGTCGCCGCGCGATAGTCGCGGACGGCCTCCAGCATCACCAGCGTCACCGGCAACGTCGCCGCCGGAGACACCTTCCCGGTCGAGGTCTTGATGAAATCCGCGCCCGCCCGCATCGCCAACCACGAGGCACGCCGCACGTTGTCCAGCGTCGCCAGCTCGCCGGTCTCCAGGATCACCTTCAGATGCGCCTCGCCGCACGCCTGCTTGACCGCGGTGATCTCCTCGAACACCTTCAGGTAGTCGCCGGACAGGAACGCGCCACGATCGATCACCATGTCGATCTCGGCCGCGCCCGCCGCCACCGCCGCGCGGGTGTCGGCGAGCTTGGCCTCCAGCGGCGCCCGCCCGGACGGAAATGCCGTCGCCACCGACGCGACCCCGATCCCCGACCCGTCCAGCGCCGCGACGGCCGTCTCCACCATGTCCGGATACACGCACACAGCCGCGACCTTCGGCACCGAAGGATCAGACGGGTCCGGCCGGACGGCCTTGGCGCACAACGCCCGCACCTTCCCCGGCGTGTCCGCACCCTCCAGCGTGGTGAGGTCCACCATCGAGATCGCCAGATCGATCGCCTCGGCCTTCGCCGACGTCTTGATCGACCGGGTCGCCAGCCGCGCCGCCCGCTCCTCCGCCCCGACCTGGTCCACGCCCGGAAGTCCGTGCAGGAACGCGCGCAGCTCGGCGGCGCCGATGAGAGTCTCCGTTGACACGCCCCCAGCATCGCCGAAGACCCCCATCGGCACAAACGGCACGGAACCTCCGGCGGGCCGGTCCGCCGGAGGTTCCGTCCGGTCAGCCGAGCGGCGCCGTCGTCCAGCGCGCCGGGTCGTCGCCGAGCAGGGTGACCCGCCGGTACAGGCCGGTCAGCCCGCCCGCCGCCTGGAGGCTCCGCAGCGGCCCGCCCGTCGCCTGCAGCGTGACGTCGAAGCCGTGCGAGCCGTAGACGACCAGCCGCTGCGCGTTCGCCGGGTTGCGGCCCGTCTTCGGATCGGAGCGGGACAGGCGGGAGTCGAAGGCGGGATGCCCGTCGACCTTCGTGTTGGTGCGCGCCGGGGTTCGCCGGCTTCCGGCGGTGACCTCGATGAGGAGCTCGCCGCCCCCCTGCCCGGAGGAGGTGAGCCAGAGTTCGGCGTCCGGGCCCTGGCCGAGCGAGACCTGCGCCGGCTTCAGCCCGCCTGGTACGCCGGTCGCCCGGAACGGGAACGCCGCGGGCCTGCCGCCGCCGAACCGCACCCCCTTCGCGATGCGCTGGACGGTCTCCTTTTTCGCGATCCCGCGGTCGAGGACCGACAGCAGCGCCCAGCGGTGCGGCTGGTACTCCCAGCGCAGTTCGGCGGGCACCTGGTCGGAGCCCGGCCCGCCCGGCTCGATCGTCCAGTGCCCGACGCGTCCGTTGATGAGCTCCGTACCCGTCCAGCGGCCCTCCTTCCCGCCGGGCAGCTTCGCGATCGGCGGCTCCGGGCCGGGCCCGAGGACGGTCAGCTCGACCGCCGTGTCCGGTTCGTCCCCGCCCTTGCCCTTGCTCGCGGACACCGTGACGCTGGGCCGCTCCTGGTCGTCCCGCGAGACCTTGGTCTGCGCGTAGCCGGGCGGCAGCCAGCCGAACGACGCGGGCGGGACGAGCAGGTCCGGATACCGCACCTGCTCGGCGGGCCGGACCCGCCGCGGCTGGTCCGGCGAGCCGGGCAGCACCGCGACGGCGACCGCCGCCGCTCCGAGCCCGGCCGCCAGCGTGCCCGCCGCGGCGCGCCGCCCGCGCCTGATCCGGCGGCCCCTCCTGATCGCCGCCGCCGCGTCCACGGACGTCACCGGTCCGGGCGTCGCGGCGATCCCTTCCAGCCGCTCCTTCAGATCGTTCATGCCGGGTTCTCCCCATCCGTGAGGCTCTGCACCGGGTGCAGCGCGCGGCGCAGCGCGTCCAGCCCGCGCGACGTCTGGCTCTTGACGGTCCCCGTCGAGCAGTTGAGGACGCCGGCGGTCTGCTCGACCGACAGATCGCAGTAGAAGCGCAGCACGACGGCGGCCCGCTGCCTCGCCGGCAGCGCGGCGAGCGCGTCCCGCAGATCGAGGCCGCCGTCGGGGTCGGGCGCGCCGCCCGGTCCGTCGGGCGGCTCCGCGACGAGCCGGACGCGCCGCAGCCAGCCGCCGCGCTGCTCGGCGAGGAACACCCTGACCAGCACCGTGCGCGCGTAACCGTCGAGGTTGTCGGCCGCCGACGCGCGGTGCCACCGCAGGTACAGGCGGGTGATCGCGGTCTGCACGAGATCGTCCGCCCGGTGCCAGTCCTGGCACAGCAGGTACGCCACCCGCCGCAGCCAGGGCGTCCTGGCCGTCACGTAGGCGGTGAACTCGTCGTCCCGTCCCTGCATGTGCTCGCTCCTCGGCCGTTCCACACCCCACTGATGCGTCCAGGGGCCGGGAAGGTTGCACGGCCGGCACGAACGGCCTCAGCGTTTTCAGGCCGTCGCGTGCATGCCCGCGTCAGCCGTGTCCCACATCCCCAGGGTCGCGTCACCGCTCCCGATGGCCGAGGGTCTTGCCGTCAGGACTGAACGCCATCGCGCTGACGGGGTTGGTGTGCACGGCCGGATCACGAAGACCTTGCGGGTGTCCGCATGCCGCGGCAGCACGTCGACGTCCTGCGGGCTGGGACGCCGTCGCGGATCGCGGCGGAGCATCCTGCGCAGGACCGGCGCCAAACGCCCGCGCGCGCTCTATGGGCGCGGGCTCGCCCCGCGAGGCGGCCAGCAGCAGCGCCGCCGTCGTGCCGCCGGGCGCCCTTCGACGGCGTTGTCCAGGGTGACGCCGAGGACCAGACGTCGGACGCGGCGGTGGTCTCCCGGTCGTCGACCTGCCCGGGGGCCAGGTGGGCGGGGCGAGCAGGGCGCCGCGGGCGGTGAGGGCGGTTTCCTCCGGTACGGCGGCGAGCCCGAAGTCGGGGCGGGTTTGATGTCGCGGTGCACGGCCTCCGCTCGGCGCGCGGCCGCCAGCGCCTCGGCGATCCGGGCGGGCCGGGTGCGCTTTGTCAGCAGATCGATGGAATCGCGCGGAGCAGCCCGGCGCGGTGCAGGGCGTCCGGGCGGCGGGCCGCCTCGACCCGCCCGACGGCCTCCACCAGCTCCGTGCGGCAGGACGGGGCGCGGCGCGCGTCCTGCGTCTCCCTGAGGTCGGCGAGCAGCTCGCCGGTGATCCGGTCGAGCAGCGGCCGGACGTCTTTTTCCAGGTCGGGCCGGTGCGCCGGGGCGTCGCCGGGGCGGATCGCCCACCGGGCGAACAGGCCGCGCTGGACGAGCTTGCCCGCCTCGATCTGGTCACGGAAGATCCGCTGCGCGGTCTCCGGGTCGATGCCCATCGCCGCGGACCGCTCGGCGACCGAGTCGAGTATCCGCTGCTCGCGCACCGGGTCCTCGATGGGCTTGCCCGTCCCCCACTTGGCGGCGGCGACCAGGTCCGCGACGTCGAGCCGCCGCGCCGCCATGTCGACCAGTGGCGCCAACCCCGCGTCCGCCCGCGCCGGAACAGCGAATCCGCTCAGAACCAGCATCGCGGCCACAATGACCTTCATCCGCCAAGGCTAGGCCCGGGCGCAGCAGCCCGTTGAGGTCAGTGAGGGTATTGCCGAGGCGGGCGGGTCTGCGGGAGTTCCTCCCGGAACGCTTCGATCGCGGCGGCGATCTGATGGATCGTCCGGGTCTTCTCAAGACGGTCGAGATAGAGCGAGCGGCGGGCCAGCCCGTCCAGGTCGACGGCGAAGTACATCGCCATCAGGGGATTGATGAACAATTCGCTCCCCCGCGTGCGTTCGGTGAACCGGACGTCGCCGAAATGGCCGCGCAGGGCGGCCGCTATCGAGCCGTTGACGATGCTCGGATACGGTTCGTGCGCCGCATGGGCGTACTCCACCGCGTCGAGGTAGAGCGAGGCTTCGCGGCTCTCGGCCGGCAGGGAGAAGGCTCCCAGGTAGGCGCCGTCGCGGGCCAGGGCGGCGAGGTTCTCCAGGACGTGGACATGGTTCACGCCGTGATAGGCGTCCACACCGAATCCGAGCGAGACGACGATCTTCTCGGGGACGTCGAGGCCGTGCACGGCGGCGAGGCTGGCCATGTCCTCCTCGGGCGTGCCGAGCCCGGCCTCGTCGCCGCGCAGCAGGATGTCCGTGCCGCCGTCCACCAGGACGATCGCGTCCAGCCCGAGCCGGTCCGCCAGGTGGCCGTACGCCTCGCGGAGGGGCCGCACGCCGAGCTTGGGGAAGGCGTGGACGGTCGACGGGAGGCCGTTGCGGTCGAGCCAGCGGGCGAGGGCGCCCTCCGGGAAGTAGGCGTCGCGGCTCTCGGTCTCGGGCGTCACGGCGGCGACGCCGTCGTCCAGCCAGGTGTCGGAGGGCAGCCCGTAGAGCGAGCTGAACGAGAGGTTCGCGAAGTGGACGTCCTTGCCCCGGTCCAGGAGGGCGATGGCGAGCGGCAGTCCGGCGTAGACGTCGAATCCGCCGCCGGCCCCGGCCACCAGGATCCGCCGGGCGTCCCGGAGCCGCGCGAACAGCGGCGGTTCATGGAGCGAGAACACCCCGCGACGGTACTGCGGCGGCGAACATTCGTCCCCTAACACCGCGAACCCGAGCGGCATGGGGTGCATCAGACGTACTGGTGGCCGTGGTGATCGGGGGACCACGGCCACCCCTTCTCAGTAGGGGGACGGGCCGCCGAACATCTCGCTGATCCGCGGCGCCAGCTCGTAGTTCCCCCGGATGGCGAGCCGGCCGTCCATGAGCAGCGACGCCGGGTTGGCGTCCCCGGCGAGAATGCGCAGGAAGTCGGCCGTGCGGGCGCTGAGCGCGATGTCGGGGTCCCCGGACCCGCCGGCGCGGGCCCTGGCCCGTTCACCGGACACGTGGACCGTCCAGGTGGTCGCGGGGCCGTGGCCGGGCGTCAGGCGGAACTCGATGTCGCCCGCGAACCCCGCGGCGGCGGACGGGTCATAGGCGCGGGCCATCCCGGTGAAGAACAGCCGCTGCGCGTTCGGCCCGAAGCGGCGCTCGATCTGCTCGTCCGTCCTGCCGTGCACCAGTTTGTAGAAGCCCTGCGCGGCCCGCCGCCGGGCCGCCGCGCGGATCTCCTGCCGCACGGGGCGGCGGGAGCGGGGCGAGCGCTGGGCGCGCGCGACCTCGGCGTCCTCGTCGATGCGGTATCCGGGCGGCGATGTCCGGGCGGGCTTCCGCCGTGCGAGGGCCGCCTCGATGGCGGGCGCGAGGCGCTCCGCCTTGGCCGCCTCCCGCTCCTCGCGGCCTTCGGTGAAGTGCGGCAGCACCGACGTGCCGAACAGTTCGAGGCTCTCGCAGATGTGCTCGTGCCGGTTCGGCCCGGCCTGCAACACGAACGAGATCTGGTCGACGCCGACCGACTCGTACCGCCGGATCAGATCGACGACCTGCTCCGGGGTCCCGACCGCGCCGCGCAGGGAGCCGACGTTCACGTTCAGCGACTCCGCGTTGGCGATGATCTGCTCGCGGTCGAACCCCTGGGACGCCCGGCGCTCCTGGAACTCGTCCCACACGCTGGTGCGCCCGGGGTCGTGCGGCGTCGCCCCGTAGTAGTGGGCCAGCGCGAACGCGAAGAAGTGCGCGCCGTCGATGCCCCGGTCGATCGCGGTGGCCTCGTCCTCGTGCAGCATCATCGGGAGCACCACCGACACGTTCGGGTTCACCGCGAACCCCGCCGGAACGCACTCCTCCGACTCCAGGATGCGGTAGTACTCGTCGACCCACTTTCCCGCGTCCTCGGGTTCGACGAACGAGAACGACAGCGCGCCTATCCCGTTGCGGGCCGCGAACTGGATGGTCTCCCGCCTCGAACAGGCCACCCACAGCGGCGGATGCGGCTTCTGCACGGTCTTCGGGATGACGTTCCGGGGCGGCATCCGCAGGTACGGCGACCGCCATCCGGCGAACGGCTCCTCGACGAACATCCGAGTGACGGCGTCGATCGCGTCCTGCCACTGCGCCCGCTTCTCGGTGCGCCGCACGCCGAACCCGCCGAGCTCCGCGCCGGAGCTGGACTCGCCCGTCCCGAAGTCCACCCGCCCGTTCGAGACCAGGTCGAGCGTCGCGATCCGCTCGGCGATCCGCGCGGGATGGTTCACGGCGGGCGGCAGCTGGACGATCCCGTGCCCGAGCCGTATCCGCTTCGTCCGCTGCGACGCCGCCGCGAGGAACACCTCGGGCGCCGACGAGTGGCTGTACTCCTCCAGGAAGTGGTGCTCGACCTCCCAGAGGTGGTCGAACCCGACCCGGTCGGCGATCTCGACCTGGTCCAGCGCGTCCTGGTAGAGCCGCAGCTCCTGCCCGTCCGCCCACGGCCGGGGCAGCTGGTGCTCGTAGAAGAGACCGAACCGCATCTCGACCACCCCCATGACCAGCGATGACACTCTGCGACCCGGCCCTACCCGGCCAGCATCACCCGAATTGGACACCCCGTCAACAGCCGCCTCCGGCGACAACTTGCCAGTAATTACTGGCATTTTCAGCCGGCGAGAGGGAGGATCGGCGCATGAGGAAGATCACTGCCGCCGCGGCGGCGCTCGCGCTGTCCGGAACGCTGGCCCTCGGCACCCTGCCGGCGGAGGCCGCGCCCAAGCCCAAGGCGCCGGCCGCGCAGCTGCCCGCACAGCTCCGGACCCAGGTGGAACTCGGCTTCGTCGGCTGGGACGACAAGGGCCCGTACGTCGTCTGGGGCAACATGTCGTGCCACATCCACCTGCTCGTCCCGGAGGAGTGGTCCTGGGCCTGGGGCAGCGGCCCCTGCTGGTTCTGACGCGCGGGCCGAGCACGCGGACCAAGCACTTGCTTGACTGAGCCGTCCGGAGATCGACACGATGGCGGGAGGCCGGGCGCCCGCCCGCCGGAGGGCCGAGGACGCGGAGAGAACCCATGGCGCCGCTGGACGGACTGCGCGTGCTGGACCTGACGATGTGGCGGCCGGGCCCGTACACCACGCAGCTGCTCGCCCAGCTCGGCGCCGACGTCATCAAGGTGGAGCCGCCGGGCGGCGAGCCCATGCGGATGTTCCAGGGGCACTTCGACCTGCTCAACCGGCGCAAGCGCAGCATCGTGCTGGACCTGAAGTCCGACGAGGGCCGGGAGCGGTGCCTGGAGCTCGCGGCGGACGCCGAGGTGTTCGTCGAGGGGTTCCGGCCCGGCGTCGCGGACCGGCTCGGGGTCGGCGACGCCGTGCTGCGCGCGCGCAACCCGCGGCTCGTGTACTGCTCGATCTCGGGTTACGGGGCGGACGGGCCGCTCGCGCAGGTGCCGGGGCATGACGTCAACTACCGCGCCTACGCGGCGACGCTGCCGCCGGACGCGGTGTCGCCGTCCCTGGAGGAGCTGCCGGTCGCCGACATGTCCGCCGCGACGATGGCCGCGTTCGCGATCACCGCCGCGTGCCTCAAGGCCCGCGCCACCGGCGAGGGCGACCGGATCGACCTGGGGATGGCCGACGTGCTGGCGCATTGGACGAGCACCGTCCCGGAGGCCCTCCGGCCGCAACCGGCCACGCCCCCGCCGCCCCGCCCGGCGCCGCACGTGACCGGGCCCGTCCCCGGGTACGGGGTCTACGCCACCAAGGACGGCCTGAAGATCACGCTCGGGGTCGTGTCGGAGGAGCGGCTGTGGGCGGCGACCTGCCGCGCGCTCGGCCTGGACGGGGCGGCGGACGTCCCGTTCGCCGAGCGGCTCGGCCGGGTCGCCGAGCTGGACGGCGAGGTGGCGGCCGCCATCGCCCGGCTCACCAGGGACGAGGCGATGGAGCGGCTGTCGGCCGCCGGGGCGCCGGTCGCGCCGCTGCTCACCGGCGCCGAGATGCTCGACCTCGATCATTTCCGGGCGCGCGGCGTGCTGGACGCGGGTCCGGTCCGCACCGCGGCGCACCCGCCGCTGCCCGGCGGGCGGGTCGCGGGGCTGGACGAGCACCGCGGCGAGGGCTGGCGCCATCTCACCGACTGATATTCAGGTGGGATTGTCGGATTCATTTGGCATTCTTGTGACGTGAGCGCGCGTGCGATGAGTCCCGTCCTGGTCGGCAGGGCAGCCGAGCTCGGCCTGCTGGAGGACGCGCTGGCGTCGGCTCCCGGCGCGGTGCTGGTCGGCGGTGAGGCGGGCCTGGGCAAGACCCGGCTGATCCGCGAGTTCGCGGCGTCCGTCGCCCGCGGCGGGCGGGCCCGCGTCCTCATCGGCGGCTGCCTGGAGCTCGGCTCCGACGGCCTGCCCTTCGCGCCGTTCACCACCGTGCTGCGCGGCCTGGTCCGCGACATCGGCATCGACGGCGTCGCGGCGCTCGTCCCGCGCGGCGACACCGGGAGCCTCGCCCGGCTGCTGCCGGAGTTCGGCGAGCCGGAGAGCGACGCCGCGTCCGGCGAGGAGCGGGCCCGGCTGTTCGAGGTGGTGCTGACCCTGCTGGAGCGGCTCGCCGAGCGCGAGCCGGTCGTCCTCGTCATCGAGGACGCGCACTGGGCGGACCGTTCCACCCGCGACCTGCTGGCGTTCCTGGTCCGCAACCTGAGCGTCGCGCCCGTCCTGATCGTGGTGACGTACCGGTCGGACGAGCTGCACCGCGCCCATCCGCTGCGGCCGCTGCTCGGCGGGCTGGAGCGGGTCGACCGGGTGAGCCGGCTGGAGATCACCCGGCTGGCCCGCTCGGACGTCGCGGCACTGGTCACCGAGGTGCTCGGGCACGCGCCGCCGCCGGGCCTGGTCGAGCGGATCGACGCGCGCAGCGAGGGGAACCCGCTGTTCATCGAGGCGCTGCTCGACGACGACGGGACCCTCGCCTGCGAGCTGCCCGAGTCGCTGCGGGACCTGCTGCTCGCGGGCGTCCAGCGGCTGCCCGAGGAGACCCAGGACGTGCTGAGGGACGCCAGCGGCGGCGGCACCCGGATCGAGCACGCGCTGCTGGCCGCCGTGTCGGGCCTGGACGACTCCGCGCTGACCCGGGTGCTGCGCCCGGCCGTCGCCGCGAACGTGCTGGTCGTGGACGGCGACGGGTACGCGTTCCGGCACGCGCTGATCCGCGAGGCCGTCCACGACGACCTGCTGCCCGGCGAGTACACGCGCCTGCACACCCGCTACGCCGAGGCCCTGGAGAACGACCCGGGGCTGGTGCCGTCCGGACGGCTCTGGGTGGAGCTCAGCCACCACTGGAAGGCCGCCAACGACGCCACGTGGGCGCTGGTCGCGTCGTGGCGGGCGGCGGCCGACGCGCGCAAGGCCCTCGCCTACGCCGAGTGCCTGACGATGCTGTCGCGGGTGCTGAACCTCTGGGACCGCGTGCCCGACGCGGCGGAGCGCATCGGCGCCGACCACATCAAGGTGATGGAGGACGCCGCTGCCGCCGCCGACCTGGCCGGCGAGTACGACCGGGGCCTGAAGTTCGCCACGGCCGCGCTGAAGGAGGTCGAGGCCGCCGGCGAGGACGCGATGGACACCGAGCGCTGGGCGGCGCTGCTGGAGTTGCGCGGCCACATGCGCTACGAGATGGCGCGCCCGGGTTTCGTCGACGACCTGCGGGCCGCGGTGAAGGCGCTGCCGGCCGATCCCCCGACGGTGCTCCGCGCGCGCGTCCTCTCGACGTTCGCGACCTACGTGCGGTTCTCCACCGACATCCCCGAGGCCCAGGCCGCGGCGGCGGAGTCGCTGGAGATCGCCCGCAAGCTCGCCGACCCGGTCGCCGAGACGCAGGCGCTCATCACGCTGTTCTGCGCCGACATCGACTACTCCGACTACAGCGCCACGACGGAGGCCACGCTCAACGAGATCGAGCGGATCGCCACCGTCGGCGGCAACCACCGGGCCCTGCTGCGCTACTACGTCATCAAGTCGCACTTCCTGGAGGGCGCGGGCCGGCACGAGGAGGCCGCGGCCGTCGCCGCGAAGGGCAAGGAGCTGGCCCTCGAGTACGGCGTGGCGCGGACGCAGGGCACGTTCCTGTGCATCAACCAGGCCGAGCCGCTGGTCTCCCTCGGGCGGTGGGACGAGGCCATCGCGGTGATGAACCACGCGATGGAGCAGGAACCCGCGGTGACGATCCGGACGTCGCTGCTGGTCCTGTCGGGCGCCGTGGCGCTCGCCCGCGGCGACCTGGACACCGCCCGCGAGCGCCTCGAGGGCTCCCGCGAGATCATGCGGCTGAAGATGAAGTGGCTGAAGACGCAGGACTACTTCAGCTCGCTCTGGCTGGAGGCGCGGCTGGCGCTGGCCGAGGGCCGCCCGCAGGACGTGCTCCCCGCGGTCGAGCGGGTGATCGAGGTGGCGGGCCTGCCGGACGACGCCCGCTACGCCCTGCCGGTGCTGATCGCGGGCGCCACGGCCTGCGCCGAGATCGGCGCGGCCGCCGCGCCGATGCTGCGCCGGATCGAGGAGCGCGCCGCCGGCCTGACGATCAGCGGCCCGCTGCAGCGCGCCAACAAGCTCCTCTTCGACGCCGAGGCGGCCCGCGCCCGGGGCGTCCTCGACCAGGCCGCCTGGGACGCGGCCGCCGCCGCGTGGGAGTCGCTCGGCAACCGGTACGCCCGCGCGCAGGCGCTCGTCCACGCCGCGGAGGCGGCGCTGGCGGACGGCGACCACGACGCGGCGGCCGGGCGGCTGCGGATCGCGGCCGACGCCGCCGCGGACCTCGGCGCCGAGCCGCTCGCGGAGCGGGTCGCCGAGCTGCTGCGCCGGACGCGGGCGCCGCGCCGCGGCGGCGCCGAGCCGTCCGCGCCGCTGGGCCTGACCCCGCGCGAGTACGAGGTGCTGCGCCTGGTCGCCGAGGGCCGCAGCAACCGCGACATCGCCGAGGCGCTGTTCATCTCGGTCAAGACGGCCAGCGTGCACGTGTCGAACATCCTCGGCAAGCTCGACGTGGCGAACCGGGGCGAGGCCGCCGCGACCGCGCACCGGCTCATGCTGTTCGCCGGCTCGGCGGGGCGCTCCGCCGGGCGGGCGGGCGCGGGCGGGCATGGTTCCGTGGCGGGAACCCCCCTCCCGGACCCCCGCCACCGAACCGTCGGACCACACGGGAACTGACGTGGCCGGCCTTCACGGCCGCGCGCCGCGGAAGCATGCGGTGCTCCTCCCCCCGGAGAGGCGGCCCGCGACCGTTCCGGCCACTGCCCAGTGTGCTCCGCCCATTGCGCCGTGCAACGGGCGACATACCGAAAACGGCGGGCACGAGTTCACATGGTGATGATCTCGTGCCCGCCGCGGGCGCGCCGCACCCCGCGCTAGCGCGGGACGCGGGCCACGCAGAAGACGGTCTGCCCGAACGGCGGCCGGACGAGCCGCTCGATGGTGCGGGTCACCGGCACCACGGTCCGGTCGTAGATCTTGACCAGCCGGGGGTCGGGGTAGCCGGCGCCGCCGCGGCGGACCGCGAACCACCAGGCGATCCCGCCGAGGAAGTTGATCGGCTTGAGCACCTCGGGGACGAGCCCGGCCTCGCGGACCGAGGCCTCCAGCGTCGCCGGGGTGTAGCGCGTGACGTGCCCGACCTTGCGGTCGAAGTCGCCGTACAGCTGCATGTAGCCGGGCACCCAGATGACGATCCGCCCGCCGGGCAGCGTGACGGACGCGAGGTCGCGCAGCGCCTGGACGTCGTCCTTGATGTGCTCCAGGACGTTCATCATCACGACCGTGTCGACCTTCTGCCGGATGTCGATCTCGGCCGGCAGTTCGAGGTCGATGACCTCGACGTCGTCGTTGTCCGCGTAGCGCTTGCGCAGCTCGCCGACGCAGTACGGGTCGTTGTCGCTGACGGCGAGGTAGTCGAGGCGGCCGGCGAACTGCTCGGAGAAGTGCCCGAGCCCGGAGCCGATCTCCAGCAGCGAGCGTCCGACGTGGGGAGCGACGGTCTCGTACTCGTACTTGCGGTAGTTGCGGGCCTCGTCACCGCCCAGGTGGTTCTCCAGCGCCCCGTCGCCGGCGGCGGGCTGGATGACCTCTCCGTCCCCCGCGGTGGGCGCCGCGGGCGCGGGTTTCGGGCCGCTTCCGAGTAGATTGAGTAGGGTTCCTGCGATGGACTTCTTCTGACCAGGTTGCTGCATACTTCCCGCTCGCTGGGTGCGTTGGCGTTCTGCTTGTTTTCGCCGGATCGACGGACCGGATCCCTCGGGATGGTCTGATCTCTGGCGCAAGGTCGGGACAGTCTACCCATCCGTACGCAACCGCAATGCCCGGCGTTCGGGAATCGGTGCACAGGACCGGCGACCGGTCTGTCCCGGTGTGACCGGTCCCACCGACCGGCGACCGGGACACGCCACCGTAGCGCACCGCAGTCCGCCGGTCACGCACCGCAGGTCAGAGCGGCGTTCTCAGCCGATCGTGCGGTGGACGCTCTCCCTTTCGCTCGGACCTGGTTCGGCGGGCGCGATCCACGGTCCGGGAATGGAGGGGTCCAATACGCCTTCCTCGACCCAGGCGAAATCGCCGGCGAGGACGGCGCGCGCGAGTTTCACGTCCATCTCGTCGGTGTTGCGCCACAGCCCGTCGAAGAGTTCGTCGACGCGGACGCGCGCCTGCCGGCAGAACGCGTCGGCCAGCAGCACCGCGGACGCACCGGGGACATTGGCCTCGCTCGCACCGTCAACAATGGATCCGGAAAGCGGACCAAGGCCCGAGGAATCGGCATTGGCGCGGACGCAGACGGCGCTCATCGCGAACAATTCCGCGCCGATGTCCACCATCCGGCCGAGGAAGCCCTGCTTGTACTCCAGCCGCCCCTGCCAGCGGCCCGCCGCGTAGAAGATGGACCGGGCCAGCTTCCGGGAGGCGCGCTCCACGTACCGCAGATGCTTGGCGAGCGCGCCGAACTCGGCGTACGCGTTCGGCCGCTGCCCCGCGCCCGTCACGAGGGTCGGCAGCCAGCGCGCATAGAAGCCGCCCGCCTTCGCCGCCGCGCGCGCCTTTTTCCCGGCGGACGCGTCGGGGTCGATGATGTCGCCCGCGACGGACAGGTGCGCGTCCACCGCCTCGCGCGCGATCAGCAGATGCATGATCTCGGTGGAGCCCTCGAAGATCCGGTTGATCCGCAGGTCGCGGAGCAGCTGCTCGGCGGGCACGCCCCGCTCGCCGCGCGCGGCGAGCGACTCGGCCGTCTCGAAACCGCGGCCGCCGCGCAGCTGGACCAGCTCGTCGGCGATCCGGCAGGCCATCTCCGACGACCACAGCTTCGCCAGCGCCGCCTCGATCCGGATGTCGTTGCGCTCGTCGTCGGCGAGCTGGCCGGACAGGTCGAGGACGGTCTCCAGCGCGTAGGCGGTCGCGGCGATGAACGCGATCTTGCGGGCCACGGCCTCGTGCTCGCCGACCGGCCGCCCCCACTGCACCCGCTCCTTCGACCACTCACGGGCGATCTTCGCGGCCCACTTGCCGCTCGCCGCGCAGATCGCGGGCAGCGAGAGCCGCCCGGTGTTCAGCGTGGTCAGCGCGATCTTCAGGCCCGCGCCCTCCGCGCCGATCAGGTTGGCCTTCGGGACGCGCACGTCGTGGAAGCGCGTCACGCCGTTCTCGATGCCCCGCAGCCCCATGAACGCGTTGCGGTTCTCCACGGTGATGCCGGGCGCGGCCATGTCCACGATGAACGCGGAGATGCCGCCCCGGTGCCCGTCGGACTTCGGCACGCGCGCCATGACGACGACCAGGTCCGCGACGACGCCGTTGGTCGTCCACAGCTTGACACCGTTGAGGACGTAGTCGTCGCCGTCGGGGACGGCGGTGGCGCGCAGCCGCGCCGGGTCCGAGCCGACGTCGGGCTCGGTGAGCAGGAACGCGCTGATCTGCTTCGCGCACCGCGGCAGCCAGTGCTCCTTCTGCTCCTCCGTGCCGAACATCTTCACCGGCTGCGGGACGCCGATGGACTGGTGCGCCGACAGCAGCGCGCCGAGCGCGGGGCTCACCGACCCGACGACCATCAGGGCCCGGCCGTAGTAGAGCTGGCTGAGCCCGAGGCCGCCGTAGTGCTCGGGGATCTTCATGCCGAGCGCGCCCATCTCCCGCAGGCCGTTGACCACGTCGTCGGGGATGCGGGACTCGCGCTCGATCAGCGCGGGGTCGATCCGGGTGGCGCAGAACTCGGTGAGCCGCGCGAGGAACGCCTCGCCGCGCCGCCGCGACGCCACGTCCGGGCGGGGATGCGGGTGGACGAGATCGAGCCGGAAGTCGCCGAGGAAGAGCTGTTTCCCGAAGCTCGGCAGCCGCCACTCGCTCTCGCGGGCCTCCTCGGCGACCCGCCGCGCGGTCCGCTCGTCGACGGGGGTCTGGCTGCGACTCGGCTGGCTCATGCCGGCTCCTCGGAAGCGTTTCCCCTGCTCCCGCCCGCCCTTCGGGCGGCAGCCCTGGGGGGTCTGGGGGATCCGCCCCCAGAGGTTGCACTGTCCCGAAATTACTCCCCGGCCGTCCCGCCGTGTACTCCCGCGCCGTCCAGGCGTGTCGCGCGCAAGGGGGCCGAGTACCGCCAAAGCCCTTGACCTCGCCAGGCGGGAGGGGTTCGCTGTGCGTGATGGATGAGACACGCAGGCCCACTCTCATCGCCTCGGTGCAGCGGGCGCTGCACCTCATGGAGGTGGTGGCGTCGCATCCGAGCGGCGCGCCCGCGAAGCAGCTGGCCCGCGAGGCCGGGCTGCCCCTCGCCACCGCCTACCACCTGCTGCGCACCCTCGCCCACGAGGGCTACGCCATGCGGCTCCCGGACGGCGTCTGGGTGCTCGGCGACCGCGTCCAGTCGCTGCACGGCCGGAGCCGGACGCAGCAGCTGCTCGCCCGGGTCCGCCCGACGCTGATCGCGCTCCGCGACGAGCTGGGCGTCGCGTGCTACTTCGGCATGCACGTGGACGACGAGATCCGCCTCATCGACATCGCCGACGGCCCGCGCGCGCCCCGCGTCGACGTCTGGGTCGGCTTCGACGAGTCCGCGCACGCCACCGCGCTCGGCAAGTGCATGCTGAGCCAGCTCGACGACGAGCGGCTCCGCGACTATCTCTCCCGGCATCCCCTCGTCGACCTGACCCCGAACACCATCACCGAGCGGACCCGGCTGCTCAGCACGCTGACCTCGCCCTGCGGGCTCTCCCTCGACCGCGACGAGTACGCCCTCGGCACCGGCTGCGCGGCGGTCCCGGTCACGGACGCGACCGGCACCGCGATCGGCGCGCTCGCCATCTCCTGCCGCACGGGCAGGCTCCCCCGGATCGAGAAGTCCGCCGACCGCATGCACGCCCGCGCCGCCGAGCTCCAGCGCACCCTCACCCTCACCGCGACCGGCTGACCGCGCCCCGCCGAGCCATCGACCCACGAGCCACCCGAGCAACGAGCCGGTCGCGCGGCGGTCAGCGGCCCTGGAAGTCGGGGGCGCGGTTCTCCAGGAACGCCGTGATGCCCTCCTTGGCGTCCTCGGTGGCGGCCAGGCCGACGAGCTCGGACAGCAGGTGCTCCACCTGGTCCTCCAGCGGACGGCCCTCGATCGCGAAGAACGCGTCGCGGCCGCGGCGCAGGCCGAGCGGGCTCTTGGCCGCGATGGTGCGGGCCAGCTCGTCCACCCGCGCGTCCAGCTCGGCGCGCGGCACCACCTCGGTGACCAGGCCGATGTCGCGGCCCTCGGCCGCGGTGACGCGCTGCCCGGTGTAGTAGAGCTTGAACGCGTGCTTCGGCGCGACGTTCCGGTTGATGATCGCCATGATCATCATGGGCCACAGGCCCACGTTGACCTCGGGGGTGCCGAGCTTGACGTCGTCGGCCGCCACCACCAGGTCGCACGCCGCGGCGAGGCCGAGCCCGCCGGCGACCGCGTGCCCGGCGAGCCGCGCGATGATCGGCTTGCCGAGCTTCGGGAACGCGGTGAACAGCCGGAACGGGGCGCTCTCCCGGATCGCCGCGGCGTCCGCGACGGACCGTCCGTCCGCCTGCGCCCGGCCGAGCCCGCCGAGGTCGGCGCCCGCGCAGAAGGCCCGGTCGCCCGCCCCGGTCAGCACGATGACCCGCACGCCGTCGTCGGCCTTCGCCCGCTCGAACGCGTCGAGCAGCTCGTCGATCATGGTGTCGCTGAGCGCGTTGCGGGCGTCGGGCCGGTTCAGCGTGATCCGCGCGACCCGCTCCGCGATCTCGTAGACGATCGTCTCGTACATGCTCCACTCCCCGCCGCTCCACCGGAAGGCCATCATCCCGCCCCGCGAACACTCGTGGCCCACCCCCTGAACCGAGGATGGGCCACGCAGAAGCGGCCGGGATCGCGGGAAGCTACAGCCGCTCGATGATGGTGGCGTTGGCCTGGCCGCCGCCCTCGCACATCGTCTGGAGGCCGTAGCGGCCGCCGGTGCGCTCCAGCTCGTGCAGCAGCTTGGTCATCAGGATGCCGCCGGTCGCGCCCAGGGGGTGGCCGGTGGCGATGGCGCCGCCGTTGGGGTTGGTCTTCTCCAGCGAGGCGCCGGTGTCGTGCGCCCACGCCATCGGGACCGGGGCGAACGCCTCGTTCACCTCGAAGACGTCGATGTCGTCGATCTTGAGGCCGGCCTTGGACAGCGCCTTCTCGGTCGCCGGGATCGGGCCGGTCAGCATGTAGACCGGGTCCGAGCCGGTGACGGCGAGGGTGTGGATGCGGGCGCGCGGGGTCAGGTTGTGCTGCTTGACGGCCTCCTCGGAGGCGATCAGCAGCGCCGACGCGCCGATGGAGATCTGCGAGGACACCGCGGCGGTGATGACGCCGCCCTCGCGGAGGGTCTTCAGGCCCGCCATCTTCTCCAGGGTGGTGTCGGGGCGGGCGCCCTCGTCCTTGGACAGCCCGGCGAGCGGGGCGATCTCGCGGTCGAAGTAGCCGGCCTCGATGGCCTTGGCGGCGCGCTTGTGGCTCTCCAGCGCGAACTTCTCCAGGTCCTCGCGGGTGAAGCCCCACTTCTCGGCCATCAGCTCGGCGCCGCGGAACTGGGAGATCTCCTGCTGGCCGTAGCGCTCGCCCCAACCCTCGCCGTACGGGAAGTCGAGGCCCTGGACGATGGTGGCGCCCATCGGCACCTTGGCCATGTGCTCCACGCCGGACGCGACGACGAGGTCCTGGGTGCCGGACAGGACGCCCTGCGCGGCGAAGTGGATCGCCTGCTGGGAGGAGCCGCACTGGCGGTCGATGGTGACGCCGGGCACGCTCTCCGGCAGCCCGGCCGACAGCCAGGCGGTGCGCGCGATGTCCAGCGCCTGCGGGCCGGCCTGCATGACGCAGCCCATGATCACGTCTTCGACCGCGGAGGGGTCGACGCCGGTCCGGTTCACGAGCTCCTTGAGCACGTGCGCCCCGAGGTCGGCGGGGTGCACGTCCTTGAGGGCGCCCTTCTTGGTACCGACGGGGGTACGGACCGCGCCGACGATGTACGCCTCGGCCACTACGCCTCCAAAATTCTGGGGTTCCGTCCCGAAACCGAGTGAGATTCGGTCGTCAGTATGAGATTACATCCCTTGTAGCGCAACGCCATGTGAGCTGAGTCTCGGCGCAGCGATGCTCACCGTACGACGAAAGGGTTCCCGAGGGGTCCGTGACGCGGGCGCGTCAGGACGCGGTCCCGGCGGGCCGGCCGGGCTTCAGGACGGTCCCGTCGGCGTCCTCCCCCAGCGAGACGCGGGCGAGCTTGGTCAGCACGTCCGACAGCTCCGGATGCTCCTCGGGCGACCAGCCCTCGACGTGCTTCTCGAGGCCCTCGCGGCGCGCGGCGAACAGCCGCTCCGCGGTCGCCCCTCCGGACGGCGTGATGGCGAGGACGTCGCCGGCGCGCCGGACGTACCCCGCGTCCACGAGCCGGTCGACGTACGGGCGGCCCTGCTCGATGGGGACGCCGGCGCGGTCCGCGAGGTCCATGCCGGCGACCGTCTCGTCCTTGGCGATGCGGCACAGCGCCCAGATGCTGCCGGCGGGCATGTCGACGCCGCAGAGGCGGGCGAGCCGGTTGTAGACCTCGGCGGCCTTCGCGTCCCGCCGCATGAGCTCGCTGAGCGCCCGCTCGATCTCGTGCCGGGACGAGCGGACGGTCGGCGCCGCGCCGAACCCCTCGCCGTAGTCGCGGGTCTGGGAGGTGGCGCGGAGCGGCACCTCGCGCAGGAACCAGGTGAGGACGAACGCGACCCCCGCGACGGGCACGGCCCACAGGAACACGGTGTCGATGGACTGCGCATAGGCGTGCAGCACGCCCTGCTTCACCGAACCGGGGAACCGGTCCAGCAGCTTCGGGTTGCCCTGCACGGCGGACGGGTTGAAGCCGGGCGGCAGCATCCCCCGCCTGGCGAGGCTCTCCACATGCGAGGCCAGTTCGTTGCTGAAGACCGAGCCGAACACCGCGACACCGAACGACCCGCCGATCTGCCGGAAGAACGTGACCCCGGACGTCGCGGAGCCGAGGTCCTGGTAGGAGACGGCGTTCTGCACCGCGATGACGAGGACCTGCATCACCAGGCCCAGGCCGAACCCGAGGAGCGCGAACCGCAGGCTCATCGACAGCGTCGAGGAGTTCTCGTCCAGCCGCGACAGCAGGAACAGGGCGATCGCGATGAGCGGCGTGCCGATCACCGGGTAGATCTTGTACCGGCCGGTCCTGCTGATCAGCTGCCCGGAGCCGATCGAGGCGACCAGCATGCCGATCATCATCGGCAGCAGGTGCACGCCGGACAGGGTGGGCGAGACGCCGTGCACGACCTGCAGGAAGATCGGCAGGAAGGTCAGCGCGCCGAACATCGCGAAGCCGACCGCGAAGCTGATCGCCGACGACAGCGAGAACACCGCGTGCCGCAGCAGGTGCGGCGGCATGATCGGCTCGGCGGCGCGCCGCTCGACCAGCAGCCACACCGCGATCAGCGCCACCGACACGACCGCGAGCACGATGATCGGCGCGGACAGCCAGTCGTAGCGGGTGCCGCCCCAGGTCGTCATCAGCACCAGCCCCACGGACCAGCCGACGATCAGCAGCGAGCCGAGGTAGTCGATGCGGTGCCGCTCGCGCTCCCCCGAGGCGTGCAGGACGGCGGCGATGACCAGCAGCGCGACGATGCCGATCGGGATGTTGATGTAGAACACCCAGCGCCAGGACAGGTTGTCGACGAACCAGCCGCCGAGCAGCGGCCCGCACACGCTGGCGATGCCGAAGACGGCGCCGAACATCCCCTGGTAGCGGCCCCGGTCCCGGGGCGGCACGACGTCCCCGACGATCGCGACGACCAGCACCATCAGCCCGCCGCCGCCGAGGCCCTGCAGCGCCCGGAAGAAGATCAGCTCCGTCATGTCCTGCGCGATGCCGCACAGCGCCGACCCGACCAGGAAGAGGACGATCGACCCCTGGAACAGCCGCTTGCGGCCGTACTGGTCGCCGAGCTTGCCCCACAGCGGCGTCGAGGCGGTGGACGCCAGCAGGTACGCGGTGACGACCCAGGACAGGTGGTTGAGGCCGCCGAGGTCGCTGACGATGGTGGGCAGCGCGGTGGAGACGATCGTCTGGTCCAGCGCCGCCAGCAGCATGGCCAGCATCAGCGCGCCGAGGATGACGTACAGGTCCCTGCCCTTGGGCATGGCCTCCTCGCCGCGCGCCACCGTGTCAGCGGTCATACCGCCTTCCCCCCTCGCCGACCGACGGGGGAGGTCTACCCACAGAGATCACCCCAAATCGGAACCCGGGGGCGCCGGGTCGGGGCCCCGGCGCGGCGGCCGGGGCCCTGGGGGGACGTCAGCGCACGATGTCGCGGGCGACCTTGGCGGCGCCCAGGGCGGCCGAGCCGCCCGCGATGGCGGTGGCCCCGGCGGTCACCCACAGCGGGAGGCCGCGGCGGGTGCGCAGCCCGCTGACCGTGTCGAGCGCGTCGACGAGCAGCCCCGCGCGGGCCCACAGCCGCCGCCCGGGCCCGTCGCTCAGCAGGTAGCCGGCGCCGAGGGCGATCTCGCGGGCGGCGAACATCCGGGCGACGTAGTCGCGTCCCGGGTCGGTGCCGCCGGCCGACGTCATCACCTTCACGGTCAGCTTCGGCGCGGCGAACGCCGCGAGGCCCAGGGCGACCCGCGCCCGCGCCACGTTGGTCATCAGGTCGTCCAGCCGGTCCCGGCCGTCTACTTCCTTCGCATCTGCCACATGCGCGAGGTTATCGGGCGGCTCGCCGGGCTCCTACTCCGAGGTAACCCTTGCCTTACGCGTCTATCGTTCTAGGAGGCGGCACTCCCCCCCGGATTGAAGGTGACCATGGACGAGGGCCTTCTCAGCCTCGCGGTCGTCGCGCTCCTCGCCGCGTTCTGCGTGCGCTGGGTCGCGGTGAAGCTGCGCATGCCGATGCCCACCCGAGCCGCGGTGATCATCGTGTTCGTGCTGGTCGTCGGGGCGCTGTACGGCGAGCACCTGAGAGGCTGACGCGGCGGGGCGGTGAATTTCCCACCCGGGATCCGAACTTCCCGCCCCGACCGGGAGTCATAACTGGCGAAACCGGCTTCACGCTGTCCCCGTGCCCGAGGAGCCGGTCCGAGCCGAGGGAGACCACCCGTGCCGCATCCGGCGACCGCGGTCCAGGAGACCACCGGCGGCATCGCCCCGCACCTGAGGCGCCTGCTGGAGTTCGTCGAACCCGACCGCGACGACGTCTGCCTGGACGTGGCGCGCGGCCGCGGGCCGATGCCCGCCGCGCTGCGCCCCCGGGTCCGGCACGTGACGGCGGTGGACGCGACGCCCGCGCCGGAGGAACCGGGCAGGAGCGGCCGGATGGCCACGGTCGAGTTCGGGACGGGCCCGGTGCGCATCACCGGCTCGCCGGACGACGGGGACCGGCCGCCCGCCATGGCCACCCGCGAGGACCCGCGCCCCCGGCCCGCCGCCCCGGCGGTCGAGGCCGACGCCACCGCGCTGCCCTACCACGACAACACGTTCTCGCTGGTCACAGCCCGGTTCTCGCTGTACACGCTGGGCGAGCCGGAGCGGGTGCTGCGCGAGCTGCTGCGCGTCTGCCGGCCCGGCGGGCGGCTGATCATCGCCGACCTCGTCCGCGGCAACCTGGCCGGCCCCGAGCGCGACCGGATCGAGCGGCTCCGCGACCCCGACCACCCGGGCACCCCGTCCATCGCCCGGCTCACCGAGATGATCACTTCCGCGGGCGCGTCGATCCGCCGGCTCGACGTGTTCACGGTCGAGCGGCCCGTGGAGCCGTGGCTCGCGGGCGCGCGGGACGAGGCGTCCGCCGACCGGATCCGCGAGGCGCTCACCGACGAGGTCGACGGCGGCCCCCGCACCGGCGCGAAGCCCCGCGTGATCGGCGGCGAGCTCTGGTTCACCCAGTCCTGGGCCCACGTCGCCGCAGAGCCGATTTGATCGCCCTCGGCGGTCGGGCGTTGGACGCCCTCCCTTCAACGGGCGTTCGTGCGATCGCTGCATCGCTCCGACTCGCCCTGGGGGCTCGCTGCGCGATCGGATTCTCGCAAGCTCGAATCCGGCTTCGCTCGCGATCGCGACGGTGAGGGTCGTTGCGTGGCCGGGGAGGCGGCTGAGGTCGTCGTGACGGTCAGGGGACGAGGACGGCGGCTCCGGTGAAGCGGTCGGCGGCGAGGTCGGCGAGGGCGCGGTCCGCGGCGTCCAGCGGGTAGGGGTGCGTGGTGACGGCGACGTCGAGGCGGGCCGCGAGGCGCAGGAACTCCTCGCCGTCCGCGCGGGTGTTGGCGGTCACCGACCGGACCTGCCGCTCCTGGAACAGGTGCCGCTGGTAGTTCAGGGGCGGGACGTCGCTCAGGTGGATGCCGGCGACGGCGAGCGTGCCGCCGCGGTCCAGGCGTTCGAGCGCGGCGGGGACGAGCTCGCCGGCCGGCGCGAAGACGATCGCGGAGTCGAGCGGTTCCGGCGAGGCGTCGAAGGAGTCGCCGGCCCAGGACGCGCCGAGGTCGCGGGCCAGCTCGCGGGCGGCGGGGCTGCGGGTGAACACGTGCACGTCGGCGCCCTCGGCGAGCGCGATCTGCGCGGCGAGGTGCGCGGAGCCGCCGAACCCCCAGATCCCGAGCCGCCCGCCCGGCGGCAGGTCGGCGCGGCGCAGGGCGCGGTAGCCGATGATGCCCGCGCACAGCAGCGGCGCCGCGCGCACGTCGTCGAGCTCGGGCGGCAGCGCGTAGGTGTAGGCGTCGACGGCGAGGGCGTACTCGGCGTAGCCGCCGTGGGCGTCCCAGCCGGTGTAGACCGAGTACGGGCACAGGTTCTCGGCGCCCCGGCGGCAGAACCGGCACGCGCCGCAGGTGCCGCGCAGCCACGCGACGCCGACCCGGTCGCCGGCGGCGTGCAGCGCGCCCGCGCCCGCCTCGGCGACCTCCCCGACGATCTCGTGGCCGGGCGTCACGCCGGGCAGGTGGACGGGCAGGTCGCCCTCCGCGACGTGCAGGTCCGTCCGGCAGACGCCGCAGGCCAGGACGCGCACCAGCAGCTCCCCCGGCCCCGGCGACGGGACGTCCCGGTCGGCGCGGCGCAGCGGCCCCGAGGCGATCGGAGCCGGCGCGTCCACCGCCCAGGCCCGCATCACGGGGTCAGCGGCAGCTCGAACCAGACGGCCTTGCCGTCGTTGGTCGGCCGGGCGCCCCACCGGGTCGCGAGCTGGTCGACGAGGTAGAGGCCGCGGCCGCCCTCGTCGGTCTCGCCCGCGCTGCGGATGCGCGGCAGCCGCATGTCGGAGTCGAACACCTCGACCCAGATCGCGTCGCCGCCGCGCCGCAGCCGGAGCCGGAACTCCTTGGTGGGCGGCTCGCGGCGGCCGAGGTCGGCGCCGAGGGTCCAGTCGTCCTCGTCGAACCCGCCCGGGTCCATGGCGGGGTCGAGGCCGCCCTCGAACGCGCCGCCGACCTGCGCGGTGTTGAACTGGACGGGCGGCGGCGCGCTCAGCGGCTCGCCGCCGCGGCCGGGCGGCCCGGCGGGCACCGGGACGACCAGCTCGCGGCGCGGCTGCGGGGTCGAGGTGGCGTGCAGCACGACGTTCGTGACGACCTCGGAGACCAGCAGGCAGGCCAGCTCGGCCTGCTCGTCGAGCATGCCCCAGGACGCGAACGCGTCGGCGGCCATCCGGCGCGCCTCCGACACCATGATCGGCTCGGCGGGGAACGTGCGCTCCTCGACGGCCAGCTCGTCGGCTGCGGTGCGGATCACCACGATCGCCACGTCGTCGTCGATGTCGCCGGGGACGGCGTCGTAGGCGGCGTTCGCGATGGCCTCGACGCCGCCGCGCGCGACCCGCTGGACGGCGTCGCGGACCATCTCGCGGGACTCCTCCCGCGTGTAGTACTCGCCGTCGTCCTTGGGCCGCCGGTCGATGAGGCCGTCGGTGTACAGCACGAGCGTCGAGCCGGGCTGCAGCTCGCACTGCTCCTCGTTGAAGAGGATCTCGCCGCCCATGCCGGGGGCGCGGACGCCGAGCATGGCGCCCTCGCTCTCGAAGTCCAGCTCGCCGACGTCGCCGTCCACGATGAGCAGCGGCGGGTCGTGGCCGGCGTTGGCGAACTCCAGCACCCGCGACCACGCGTCGTACACGAAGTAGGTGCACGACACCAGCGGCGGGCGGACGAGGTCGTCGCTGTTCCAGCCGGACCGCATCCGCTCCGGGCGGGTCATCGTCCGGACCCACTCGTCGAGCTTGCGCAGGATGTCGGCCGGGGGCTTGTCGTCCTGGGCGAAGGCGCGCAGCGCGGCGCGCAGCTGGCCCATCACCGCCGCGGCGCGGGCGCCGCGTCCCTCGACGTCGCCGATGACGAGCCCGACGCGTCCGGCCGACAGCGGGATCACGTCGTACCAGTCGCCGCCGACCTGGGTCTGGATGCCGTGCCCGTGCGCCTCCAGCGGGCGGGCCGGCTCGTACCGCCAGGCGATCTGCAGGCCGTCCAGCGGGGGCGGGCGGTCGCCGGGCAGCAGGTGCTTCTGGAAGGCGAGCGCGGTCTCGCGCTCCTCCTCGAACAGCAGCGCGTTGTCGACGGCGAGCGCGACGCGGCTGGCGATGGCGCCGAGCAGGTCGCGGTCGAAGCCGTCGTAGTGCGGGTCGGGCCGCTTGGACAGGTTGGACAGCGCCAGGCTCATCACGCCGAGCAGCTCGCCGCGCACCAGCAGCGGCGCGGAGATCACCGAGGTGATGCCCATCGACTCGCCGAGCCGCTGGGACGACTCGGTCGGCGCGGCGAAGCGGTGCTGGACCATGTCCTCGACGAGGACGGCGTCGCGGCGCGCCATCGCCTTGGCGCTGAAGTGGCCGGGCGGGTACGAGACGGGCTCGCCGACCTCGGCCCAGGTGCCGGGCGGCGGCTCCCAGTTGCCGGCGTGCCGGGACACCCGCCGGTAGAGCCGGTCGCCGCTGTAGAGGTCGATGAAGCAGTGGTCGGCGAACTGCGGGACGAGGGTGTCGGCGACGCGCCGCAGCGTCGACTCCAGTTCGAGGGACCCGGCGAGCCGCTCGCCGATCCGCTCCAGCAGCCCGTACCGCTCCTGGTCGCGCTGGTTCGAGCGCAGCGCCTCCCGCGCGAAGATCACGACGCCGTCGACCGCGCCGGACGGGTGCCGCAGGGGGACGGCGTGCGCGCGCGTGTAGACGGTGGTGCCGTCGGCGCGCAGGTTGCAGAAGGTGCCCTCCCAGACGCCGCCCTTCAGGACGTGCCGGGCGAGCTCGGTGGCCTGCTCGTGGTCCTCCTCGGCGATGCCGAGCGACAGGATGGAGTGCCCGATGATCTCGTCGCCGCCGAACCCGAAGAGCTGGCGCGCGAACGCGTTGCCGTAGATGACGTTGCTGAAGCGGTCGCAGACGATGACCGCCATCTCCATCTGGTTGAGGACGGTCTCGGGCGGCAGATGCGCCTCGAAGGGCGCTTCCCCCCAACGCTTCATCTCCCCATCCCGATCACAGTCGCGGTCCCGCCGGTGGCCGCGTCGCGTCCGCGCGGCCGGGCCGCACCGCCCGCGGCGATGATCACCGGGCGTCGCGGCGCGGTCCTCGTTCGTGTTCTCCTCGTCGTATTGAACGACGAACCCGCCACCGGGATACGCCCGAACGGCGCGATGGTATGGAGATCTTCGGTATAGACCGTCGCGGCGGGGGCGGGGGGCGGCACGCCGACCGTGTCAGCGCCTGCTGACGAAGACGTGCTCGGCGATGTCGCGCGGCAACTCCGTCGCAGCACCGTCGGCCTCGTCGTCACAGGTCACCCGCACCCCGTCATCGGTCGCCCGGAGAGTCACCTCTCGTCCCGGTTGTATCCCTATTTGCTTGAGTCTAAGCATCAGGTCGCTGTCCATCTGCACCTGCTCGCTGATCCGCCGGACGACGGCGGCGGCGCCCGACGCGCTCGCGACCGCGGTCATCACCGACAGCGGCGCCGCGGCGGCGTCGTCGCCGTGGCCGCCCAGCTCGTCCAGGCCGGGGATCGGGTTGCCGTGCGGGCAGGTGGTCGGGTTGTCCAGCAGCGCGACCAGCCGCCGCTCGACCTCCTCCGACATCACGTGCTCCCACCGGCACGCCTCGATGTGGACGTCCTCCCAGGGCAGTCCGATGACGTTGACCAGGAGGCATTCGGCGAGCCGGTGCTTGCGCATCACGCGGGTGGCCAGGCCGCGGCCGCTGTCGGTCAGCTCGAGGTGCCGATCGCCCTCGACCCGCAGCAGCCCGTCGCGTTCCATCCGCGCGACCGTCTGGCTCACCGTCGGGCCGCTCTGGGAGAGCCGCTCGGCGATGCGCGCGCGAAGGGGGATGATCCCCTCCTCTTCGAGCTCGAACACCGTCCGGAGATACATCTCCGTGGTATCGATCAGGCCGTGTGAGGTCACAGCTCCCTCCAGTCTTATGGCCTTGAAGTCTACTTGCTCGGGCCCACCGTCGCCGGATCGCGCGAATATCCCGGAGACGGCGGGTACGGGGAAACGCGAGATGAACGCGGAAACTTCCCACGACGCCGAGCCGTTCCTGCCGGACTCCCCCGCCGGGCGCTCCGATCTGGGCGCGCTGCGCCGCGCCGCGGCCGGGTGCCGGGGCTGCGGGCTCTACGAGAACGCCACCCAGACGGTGTTCGGCGAGGGCTCGTCCGGCGGACGGGTCGTCCTCATCGGCGAGCAGCCGGGCGACCAGGAGGACCGCCAGGGCCACCCGTTCGTCGGCCCCGCCGGACGCGTCCTGGACCGCGCGCTGGAGGAGGCGGGGATCGAGCGCGGCGACGTCTACGTCACCAACGCCGTCAAGCACTTCAAGTTCAAGCGGCAGTCGGGCGGCAAGCGGCGCATCCACGAGACGCCGAACGCGGGCGAGATGCGCGCGTGCCGGCCGTGGCTGCTGGCCGAGCTGCGGACCCTGGACCCGGACGTGGTCGTCGTGCTCGGCGCGACCGCCGGCAAGGCGCTGCTGGGCTCGTCGTTCCGGGTGACGAAGCTGCGCGGGCGGCTGCTCGCCCTCCCCGACCTGGAGACGATCGGCACCCCGGCCGCCGGGCGGGAGATCGACGAGACCCCTCCGGGCGACGCGGACGCGCAGGTCGTCGCGACGATCCACCCGTCCGCCGTCCTGCGCGCCGAGGACCGCGACGCCATGTACGCCGGTCTGGTCGACGACCTCAAGGTCGCCGCTCAGGCCCTCCGCTGACCCGCCTCAGGTCGGCTCGGCTTGGGCGGTGCGGGTGTCGTAGCGGAGGAGCGCGGGGACGAGCAGGGCGACCGCGACCACCAGGACGGCGCAGGCGATGCCGCCGCCCACCCAGGACGCGGTGGCGCCGGCGACGCTCGCGACCGCGCCCGCCCGCACGTCGCCGAGCCGGGGACCGCCCGCGACGACGACGGTGAACACGCCCTGAAGGCGGCCGCGCATCTCGTCGGGCGCGTACGTCTGGAGCATCGTCTGGCGGAACACCGACGACACCAGGTCGGCGCCGCCGCCGACGGCGAGTAGCAGCACCGCCAGCCACAGCTGGTGCGCCAGGCCCGCGGCGGCCACGGCGAGGCCCCACACCACGATCGACGCCACCAGCGCGATCCCCTGCCGGTGCACGCGGCCGATCCAGCCGGAGATCAGCCCGCCGAGGAACGCGCCGACCGCGATCGCGGCGAACAGGTAGCCGACCGCGCCCTCGCCGCCGAACCGGGTCTCGGCCAGTTCGGGGAACAGCGCGCGCGGCATCGCGACGCCCATCGCGATGATGTCGACGACGAACGACATCAGCAGCACCGGCTGGGTGCCGAGGTAGCGCAGCCCGTCGATCACCGACCGCAGCCCGGGCGTGCCGGCGACCTCGCCGAGCGGCGGGATCGACGGCAGCCGCAGCGCCGCCCACAGCCCGACGGTGAACAGCACCGCGTCCATCCCGTAGGCGGCGCCGTAGCTCCAGCGGGCGAGGATCACGCCGGCGAACAGCGGTCCGGCGAGCATCCCGACCTGGCTGGCGGTGAAGTTCAGCGTGTTGGCGGCCGGGACGAGGGACTTGTCCACCAGCCGCGGGATGATCGCGCTGCGGGTCGGCGACGACACCGCGAACCCGGTCGCCTGCACCGCCACCACCACCATGATCAGCAGGAGGCTGTCCAGGTGCAGCAGCGCCTGGGCGAGCAGCAGCAGCGTGGCGCCCCACATCACGCAGGACGAGGAGAACAGCAGCTTGCGCCGGTCCATGTGGTCGGCGACCGCGCCGCCCCACAGCCCGAACACGATCAGCGGGACGAGGTTGACGAGCCCGAGCACGCCGACCCAGAACGACGACCCGGTCATGTCGTAGACCTGGACCGGCACCGCCACCGCCGTGACCTGGAAGCCGACGAACGACACGCCCTGCCCGAGCCACAGCCGCCGGTACGGGGGGTGGCCGAGGGGGCGGGTGTCGATCGCGAGCCGCCGGACCATGCCGCGGCCGCGCCTCCCCGACGGGGAGCCGGCTCGCGGCTCTCCGGGTTCCTCCGGTTCCTCGGGTTCCTCCGGTTCCTCGGGTCGGCTCTCGGGCTCGTCGGCGGACGCGTCGGGGGCGTCCGCGGCTCCCTCCCCCGGGATGTCAGGAGCGTAGGCGGGGGGTGGCTGCTGTTCCGATGTCACGGAGACAGTCTCTCCGTCACCCACCTCCCGGCCGCGTCCGGGTCCGCGTCCAGGGGGCGGCCCTGATCGTCCAGCGCCGTCCGCCGGTACCGGATGCGGTCGTGCAGCCGGTCGCGCCTCCCCTGCCAGAACTCGATGCTCTCCGGGACGACCCGGAACCCGCCCCAGAAGTCCGGCAGCGGCACCGCGTCCCCCTCCGCGACCGCGTCGCCGCCCGGCGCGGTGGCCGGATCCGGCCACCGCTCGGCGAGTTCGGCGAACCGCCGCTCCAGCACCGACCGGTCCGCGATCACCCCGGACTGGTGCTCGCTCGCCCACGCGCCGATCCGCGACCCGTAGGGCCGGGTCCGGAAGTACGCCTCCGACTCGTCCGGGGACAGGGCGAAGACCGGACCGGCGACGCGCACCTGCCGGTGCATCGCGTGCCACGGGAAGACGAGCGCCGCGCGCGGGTTCTCCGCCAGGTCGCGGCCCTTGGCGGAGGTGAGGTTGGTGAAGAAGCGGAAGCCGTGCGGCCCGTACCCCTTCAGCAGCACCGTCCGGGCGCTCGGGACGCCGTCCGCGGACGCCGTGGCCAGCACCATCGCGTTCGGTTCCGGGAGCCCGGCGGCGTGCACGTCGGCGAACCACGCGGCGAACAGCGCGAGCGGATCGGCGGGGAGGGCCGCCTCCGCCAGCTCGCCGCCCTCGTAGGACCTGCGGAGCCGTGCGGGGTCGGGTGTTGGGGAATCCACAGCGTCCGAGCCTCTCACCTGGGGATTGTGCATCTCACATGGACCTGGGTACTGGGCGGTAAGGCGGACAGGGTTCAATGGCACGACACCGCCTTATCAACAGTTGGGGACGAAAGGCAGGACGACATGTCCGACTTCAAACCCGGTCTTGAGGGGGTCGTCGCCTTCGAGACCGAGATCGCCGAACCGGACAAGGAGGGCGGCGCCCTCCGCTACCGGGGCGTCGACATCGAGGAGCTCGTCGGCCGCGTCTCCTTCGGCGACGCCTGGGGACTCCTGGTCGACGACAGCTTCGACCCGGGGCTGGCCCCCGCCGACCCGCACGTCCTGCCGGTCACCTCCGGCGACGTCCGGGTGGACGTGCAGAGCGCGCTCCCCACCCTCGCCCCCGCCTACGGGATGAGGCCGCTGCTCGACATCTCCGACGAGCAGGCCCGCGCCGACCTCGCCCGGGTGTCGGTGACCGCGCTGTCGTTCGTCGCCCAGTCGGCGCGCGGCATCGGCGTCCCGATGGTGCCGCAGAGCCGGATCGACGAGGCCTCGACCATCACCGAGCGGTTCATGGTCCGCTGGCGCGGTGAGCCCGACCCGAAGCACGTCCGGGCCATCGACGCGTACTGGGTCTCCGCCGCCGAGCACGGCATGAACGCCTCCACCTTCACCGCCCGCGTCATCGCCTCCACCGGCGCCGACGTGGCGGCGAGCATCTCCGGCGCGATCGGCGCCATGTCGGGCCCGCTGCACGGCGGCGCCCCGGCCCGCGTCCTGCCGATGATCGAGAAGGTCGAGCAGCTCGGCGACGCCCGCAAGGTCGTCACCGACATCCTCGACTCCGGCGACCGGCTGATGGGCTTCGGCCACCGCGTGTACCGCGCCGAGGACCCGCGCGCCCGGGTGCTGCGCCGCACCGCCAAGGAGCTGGACGCGCCGCGCTTCGAGGCCGCGAAGGCCCTGGAGGACGCCGCCCTCGCCGAGCTGCGCGAGCGCCGCCCCGACCGCCCGATCGAGACGAACGTGGAGTTCTGGGCCGCGGTCATCCTGGACTTCGCCGAGGTCCCGACCGCGATGATGCCCGCGATGTTCACCTGCGGCCGGACCGCCGGGTGGGCCGCGCACATCCTGGAGCAGAAGCGCACCGGCCGCCTCGTCCGGCCGAGCGCCCGGTACGTCGGGCCGGGCACCCGGTCGATCGACGACGTCGCCGGAGCGGCGGAGGTCCTCAAGCGCGGTGCTTGATCGCACGGCCGGCTGACGCGCCGGTTCCCCCCTCCCCCCCGCTGAACGCGCCTGAGGCCCCCGGTTCACACGGAACCGGGGGCCTTCGTGCGCCCTCGGCGGGCTCGTGCGGGCTCATGCGCCCTCGGCGGGCTTCGCGCCCTCAGCGGGACGGCTCGGACGGCGCGCCGTCGCCCGCCGGGCAGTCCGCGCGGGCCTGGTGGCCGGTGACGAGCCGCCCGCAGACCTCCTCGACCTCGACGGCGCCGTCCGGGCGGACGGTGGCGAGCAGCACGGGCTTGTCCGGCACCACGTGGCCGTCGGCGCGGCCGGTGAACGCGAGGACGCCGCTCGCCCCGTTCCACAGCGGGCCGTCGCCCGGGTCGTCCAGCGCCGCGAACACGCCGCCCGCGGTCGGCGGCGCCGCCTGCGCGGTGAAGACCTGGCCCGCCACGAACCCGATCATCGAGGCGGCGTCGTAGCTGACGGCGGCGCGGGTCTCCGACGGCCGCAGGTCGCGGGGCGCGTTCTTCCCGATGATCGAGTCGACGGCGCCGGGATAGGCGTTGAAGAACACGTTCCGGCGGTCGCCGACCCACGCGCTCGTCCACGCCTCGTGCGCGGCGAGCGGCATGTAGAACAGCCGGAACGTGGCGACCCGGCCGATCTGCGGCGCGTTGTCGCTGACGTACTTGGCGATCTCGTCGTCGGCCAGGACGAGCTGCCCGCTGGGGCAGGTGTGCTGGAGGACGTCGGTGAAGGTGCGGAACTCGTCCGAGCGGCCCGCGTAGTAGAACAGGTCCGGCGGCTTCCGGCACAGCTCGTGGACGGTCTTGCCGAGGTTCCCCGGGCTGTCGTAGTCGCGGACGACGACCCGCCCGCCCTTCACGTATCCGGTGAAGGCGCTCTTGAAGGACGCGGCCAGGTCCCTGCTGTACAGGTCGTGGGGGTCGGCGTTGTAGATGACGTCCACGGTGCGGGCCCGCTCGCCCCCGACCCGCCCGCGGCTCGCCCAGTAGGCGGCGTGCTGCGCCAGCCGCCGGTTGGGCGGCGCGAGGCGGAAGTAGTACGGGGAGAAGCCCGCGTCGTGGCCGAGCATCCCCGTCTCGTTGTAGCTGTTGGCGGTGCCGACCATCGGCAGCGCGGCCGTCGACAGCACCTTGATCGCGTCCTGGGTCTCGGCCCGGCTCTGCTCGAACCCGACGACCGCGACGACGGACCGGTCCTTCAGCGCCAGGTCGCGGATCTGCCCGGCGACCTGCCGGGCGTGCTGGAACCGGGCGCCCGCGTTCGCGACGAGCACCCGCATCCGCAGGCTCTGGCTGGCCGCGTTGAACTCCTCCTGCGCCATCGCCAGGCCGACCAGCTCGCCCTCGGCGCCGGCGAGCAGGTCGAGCTGCCGGTTCTGGATGGCGGGGTCGGCGGTGATCGGGCCGAGGTAGACGATCGTCGCGTGCGGCTTGCCGGACCGCGCCACCGCGTCGTTCTGCCTCTTCAGCCGCCCGAGCACCGACGACAGCCGGTTGTCGTTGTTCTCGCCGTCGCTGGCCTCGCCGAACTTGAACGACCCGTCGGTGATCCCGACGCACTCGCCGGACGCCGTCCGCTTGATGCCGAACGGCGAGCAGTACCGGTCGACCTGGACGGAGATGACGGTGATCGACGCGGCGGCGACCGCGACCATCGCGATCCACGGCAGCGCCGGATGCGTCAGCCGCGGCCGCCGCCGCACCGGCCGGACGGGCGGGATGTCGCCGCCGGGGTCGCGGGTGATGTCGACGCGCAGTTCCCTGCGCGACCCGAGGACGCCCACGCGCCGCTGCTCGCGCCAGTACCGGTCCCACAGCGCGCGCGCCGCGAACACGCTCTGCGGCTCCCCCGACCACAGGTCGACGCGGACCGCCTGCGCGAGCCGGTCCACCAGCCGGGGCCCGGCCGCTGCGGAAGGGCCGTCCTCGGCGGGGGTGGCCGGGTCGACGCCCGCGGTGACGACCAGCGGATCGAAGCCGGGCGGCGCCGCGCCGGCGCCGCCGTCGGCGCGGACGTGCTCGATGGACTCGATCACCCGCACGCCGGGATGCCCGGGCGCCAGATGCTCGAAGATCAGCACCGGATAGCGGACCCGCGCCCACGCCGCCCGCCGGTAGTCGCGCCGGTAGTTGCGCCGCAGGTCCTCCAGGAACGCCGCGACCAGCAGCAGGTCGAGCTGCTCGGCGTGGTCGTCCGGCTCGACGGGCCGCGGGTCGAACACGTTGAGGGCGAAGCCGAGGAAGCCGGTGGAGTCGCGCTGCAGGTACGGCTGCCCGACGAACCAGCCGAACCGCCGCACCCCGTACCAGCCGCGCGTCCGCGCGACGATCTGCACCGTCACGAACGCCAGCCCGACCACGGCCGCCAGCACCGCGGACGCCAGGTCCAGCGCGGCGGCGGTCCCGGCGCTGATCAGCGCGACGACCGCGACGCCGATCGGCGCGATCTGCTCCAGGAACGACAGGAACGTCGCGGTGCGGCTGCGCGGCTCCTCCAGGTCGCGCAGGACGTCCCGGCCCCGCCGCCGGATCACCCGGTTCAGCTCGCGGCGCCGCGCGTTCTCGTTGTCGCCGACGGGCGGGTGCGTGAGCCGCCGGACGAGCTGGAAGTTCTCCCGCTCCGACGGGGAGGCGTACCGGGGCGGCGACTGGTCGCCGGCCAGCCGGATCTCCCGCAGGTCCCGCAGCCACAGCGCCATCTCCAGCAGCGGGAACCGCAGCGCCGGCTCCCCGCGGGCCCGGCTGCTCGGCTGCGACAGCTCCCGCTTCGCCTCGCGCAGCACGCCCGCGACGTCCGTGGCGGGGGTGTCGGCCGCGATGTGCGAGACGGGCGCGCGCTCCTGCTCGCACCGGTTCTTGAACATCTCCGCGACGTGCGCGGCGGGCCCCGCCGGGCCGAGCAGCAGGAGCAGCGGCCGCAGCCGCTCCCGCCAGCGCCACGGCGGCCGCTCGCGCAGCCGTTCGAACAGGTCGAGCACTCCGCGCAGCCGATCCTCCGACAGGATCCGGTCGCCGTCGCCCGGCATGGGAAACCCCTCGCTCTCGCCCTCGTCCCCCGGCGGCTCCTCTTCTCGGCACGCGCCTCCCGCGCGCGCCCTCGAGTCATTGGACGTCGTGTATAGCGAAATGGATCGAAAATTTCCGAGATACACCCGACGTTCGTGGTAATTCGGCCACGGTCCCCGACCTGCGGCGTACCGCGCACCGGGACCCGTTTGCCATCATGGGCACCATGACCGAGGACCCGGACGAGCCGCTGGAAGGCGACATCGGACCCGCCGCCCGCGCCGTCCGCCCCGCCGAGCCGGAGCCCGACCCGGCCGACGAGATGCGCCGGTACGCGGCGGAACGCGAGGAACGCCGCCGCCACACCAACGCCGTCTCCGGCCGCGTCGCCGCCGTCCTCGGCGCCGCGCTGCTCGCGTTCCTCACCTACGACGCCGTCCGCGCCGCCGTGGACGACCACGCCCACGGCCGCGACTGGATCTATCCGCCGGGGGTCGTCGCGGCTGTCTGCGGAGTGATGCTGGTGGCCCTGCTTACCTGGGTCGTACACCGCACCAAGTAGCCTTCTGCGAGTGACCGAAAGCGCGAATCCAGCCATAGCCATTCCCGCCGACATCAAGCCCGCCGACGGCCGCTTCGGATGCGGTCCGTCCAAGGTCCGTCCCGAGCAGCTCGCCGCGCTCGCCGAGTCCGGCTCGACGTACATGGGCACCTCCCACCGGCAGAAGCCGGTCAAGTCCCTCGTCGGCCGGGTCCGCGAGGGCCTGGCGCAGCTGTTCTCCCTCCCCGAGGGCTACGAGGTCCTGCTCAGCAACGGCGGCACCACCGCGTTCTGGGACGCCGCCGCGTTCGGTCTCGTCCGGCAGCGGTCGCAGCACCTGACGTTCGGTGAGTTCTCCAGCAAGTTCGCCAAGGTCACCACGGGCGCGCCTTGGCTGGGGAACCCGACGGTCATCGAGAGCCCGGCCGGCCAGCACCCGGAGGCGTCCGCCGAGGAGGACGTCGACGTCTACGCGCTCACCCACAACGAGACCTCGACCGGCGTCGCCATGCCGATCAAGCGTCCCGCCGGCACCACCGCGCGCGACGGCCTCGTCCTGGTGGACGCCACGTCCGGCGCCGGCGGCCTGCCCGTCGACGTCACCGAGACCGACGTCTACTACTTCGCGCCGCAGAAGTGCTTCGCCGCCGACGGCGGCCTGTGGGTCGCGCTCGCCTCGCCCGCCGCGCTGGAGCGGATCGACGAGATCGCCTCGTCCGACCGCTACGTGCCGGAGTTCTTCAACCTGAAGACCGTCCGGGACAACTCGTCCAAGGACCAGACCTACAACACCCCGGCCGTCGCCACGCTGATCCTGCTCGCCGAGCAGATCGAGTGGATGAACGGGCAGGGCGGCCTGGACTGGACGACGTCCCGCACCGCCGACTCCTCGCAGCGCCTGTACACCTGGGCCGAGAAGACCTCGTACACGACGCCGTTCGTGACCGACCCCGAGCAGCGCTCGCAGGTCGTCGGCACGATCGACTTCAACGACGACGTCGACGCGGCGGCCGTCGCCAAGGTGCTGCGCGCCAACGGGATCGTCGACACCGAGCCGTACCGCAAGCTCGGCCGCAACCAGCTGCGGATCGGCATGTTCCCGGCGATCGACCCGTCCGACGTCGAAGCCCTCACCGCGTGCATCGACTACGTGGTGGAACGCCTGTCCTAATTGCATTGCCCTTGGCGGTCGGGCCCTGGGGGCCCTCCCTTCGGCGGGCAATGCGTGCGATCGCAGCATCGCTCCGACTCGCCCTGGGGGCTCGCTGCGCGATCGGATTCTCGCAAGCTCGAATCCGGCTTCGCACGCGATCGCGACGGCTCAGGTCGCCGCGTGGCCGGGCCGTCGGCCGAGGTCGCTTGACCCTGGGGCTTCGGCTCCGGGGTCAGGCGACGGGGGTCAGGGCCGGGGAGTCCGGGGTGACCAGGCGGTGCCGGAGGGTGGCGCGGTCGCGGGCGCGGTCGGCCTCGGTGAAGCCCGTCCAGACCCGGTCGTCGTGGTCCGCGGGCCGCGCCGTCGGGACGAACGAGGCCGCGGCCAGCACCTGCGGCCGGTCGCGGCGCCCGGGCGCGCGCTCGGTGCCGACCCGCATGTAGGTGCCCTCGCGGAGCATGACGATCGTCGCGAACCGGACCCGCGTGTACCGCTGCACCACCCGGAACCAGCGCGGGTTCGACGCCCAGTAGATGTTCTGCTCGGAGTCCACGGCGACGGCGAGCGGGCTCAGCGCGGCCCGCGCCAGGTGCACCTGGGTCGGACGGTCGCGGTCCACCCACGCGAGCGCGGCCCGTCCGACGAGCGCCTCCAGGACCTCGGTGACCCCGGACGACCCGCCCCGCCCGGCGAGCACCTGGAGGATCGCCTCGCTGTCGGTCCCGCCGGACGGGGCGGGCGGCCCGAACCGGGCCCGCAGCGCCCCGGCGTCGACGTCGCCGTTGTGCGTCCCGACGATGCCCGCGGACTTCGGTCCCGGCCCGGCGACCAGCATCGGGGCGGCGTTCGCCGCGTCCGCCGGGGACCCCTGCGTCGCCCAGCGGGTGTGGCCCATCGCGACCGGCGCCCGGTCCAGCTCGGCGAGCAGCTCGGTGCGCCAGACGGCGGAGAACCGGCCGCGGCCCTTCACCACCCGGCACCCGGCGTGCCCGAGGCCCGGCCAGCCCCCGAGCAGCGCCACCCCCGCCGAGTCCGTGCCGCGCTCCTCCGCGAGCGAGCCCAAGGTCACGAACACGTCCGACGCCCGTCCCGGGTCGTCGGCGAAGGGCGAGCGCACCAGCCCGAACAAACCGCACATGCCAGATGAGATGCAGATCATCGCCGTCCGGTTCGCGCCGCGCACGGCGCCGCATAAGCTCAATGCGTGAACCGCGCGCCCCAATGGCTGCTCCCCACCGTGCTGACCGCGCTGATCCTGGCCGTGGTCATCGGAGCACTGCTGCGTTGACCGCCGGGGCACTCCCGGCTCGCGGGGCGCGTCGTATGATCGACCGGGCGGGGGAACGGGGTTGATCACGAGATGTCAGTGCGTCCGTCGGCCCCGCGTGCCCTGCTCGGCGCCACCGCCGCACTCGCCCTCGGCGCCGCCTCCGCCGCCTGCTGGGCCCCGCCCGCCGCGGCCGCGACGGCGTCCGGCGGCACCACGGCCTTCACGATCGGCGACCCGCGGATCACCGAGTCCAGCGGGCTCGCGGCGAGCACGGTCCACCCCGGCATCGTCTACACCCACAACGACTCCGGCGGCGTCCCCAAGATCTACGCGCTGGGCCCGGACGGGCGGGTGCGGGCCGTGCTGACGCTGGGCGGCGCGACGGCGCGCGACTGGGAGGCGATGGCGCTCGGCAAGGACGAGAAGGGCCGCCCCGCGATCTACATGGGCGACATCGGCGACAACCTCGGCGGCGCCTGGCCGTACGTCACCGTCTACCGGATCCCCGAGCCCGCGCAGGTGCGCAGCCAGACGATCCGCGCCACCGCGTTCAGGATCAAGTACGCGGACGGGCCGCGCAACGCCGAGACCCTCATGGTCAACCCGCGCACGAACCGGCTCTACATCGCCAGCAAGCTGTTCGGCGGCGCGATCTACGAGGCGCCGAAGCACCTGCGCACGTCCGGCTACAACGTCATGCACAAGATCGGCAACGCGCCCGCGATCGCGACGGACGGGGCGTTCGCCCCCGATGGCAGCACCTGCGTCATCCGCACCTACTTCGGCGCCCGCATGTACGACGTGACGCCGGACGGCCGCCCCGGCAAGTCGCTCGGCTCGGTGTCGCTGCCGTTCCAGCCGCAGGGCGAGTCGATCACCTACACGCCCGACGGCAGGTACTTCCTGGCCGGTTCCGAAGGCGTCAAGCAGCCCGTCTACAAGGTCCCGGTGCCGGGCGCGGACAAGGCCGGCGCCTCACCGTCGGCCTCCGCGAAGACCGCGAAGAAGGCGGCGAAGGACGACGCCGACCAGGGCCACCGCGACGCCGGCGGCGTCCGGACCGGGCTCTTCGTCGCCCTCGCCATCGCCGCCGCCGTCGGCTACGGACTGTTCCGGAGACGCGGATGACCCGTGCGACCTCCGCGACCGGTGCGGCGCGGGCGGCCGGCCGCGACCTGACCGTCCGGCCACGGTCTGCTCCGCGAACCCCCGAACCTCTGCGAACCCGGCGCCGCGCTTGCGAGAATCCCATCGCGAAGCGAGCCGAAGCGTCCCCCACGTTCGCCCCGTTGCCCGCCGAAGGAGGGCGCCGCATGCCGCAGGGTGACACGCCCCGGAAGCCCCCGACCGGACCGCCGCCGGCGACCGCCGCCGGCGGCCCGAACCCCCGCCACGGCCCGACCCCCCACCACGGCCCGAAGCCCGGCCACGGCCCGAAGCCCGGCCCGCGCGGACCCGAGCGTTGCGATCGCGTGCGAAGCCAAGTTCGAGCTTGCGAGAACTTGATCGCGCAGCGAGCCCCCAGGGCGAGTCGAAGCGATGCAGCGATCGCCGCATTGCCCGTGGAAGGGAGGGCCTCCAAGGCCCGACCGCCGAGGGCAATCCAATGAGCACCGAGCTCGTCGGGCTCTCGGGGGCCGGGGGACGGTGGCGGCCGGTGGCGGCGGGGCCGTTCGCGCTGCTGGCGGTCGCGCTGGCGCTGCTGCCGATCCGGCCCGTGTGGCTGTGGGCGCTGCTGATCGCGGCGGTGTCGGCGTTCCCGTGGCTGCTCGGCGCGGCGCCGGAGGCGCGCCGCCGGCGGCCCCGGCCGTACTGGCGGCTGTCGGCGGCGGGGCTGGAGCGGATCGGCAAGGGCGGGCTGGTGATGGTCCGCTACGAGCGGGACCGCATCGACGGGCTCGCGATCACGACCGGCGACGGCATGCTGACAGTCTTCCACCGGTTCGGGCGGACCGCGGTCGGCGGGCTGACGGCGATGGGGCTGGAGCCGCTGGCGCTGTTCGTGACGGCGCGCCGGCTCGGCATCCCGATGCACGTGCTGGACGGCGAGGCGAGCGACCTGCTCGATCCCGCGCTGGACGAGGCGCTGCGGCACCAGGGGCCGGACGGGGACGTGCCCGGTCCCGGATTCTCGGCGCCCGGGCCGCTGCCGCGCGACCACGCCGCGGAGAAGCGGCTGCTGGACCAGGAGGCGGCGCTGCTCGCGGCCGTGCACGAGCCGCCGCGTCCGAAGGACGGGGCGGGCGGCGCGGCGCCGGAGCGCGGCGAGCTCCGGCTCGACACGCCGGACCCGCTGCCGGGGCGGCGCCGCGTCGCGCTGCTCGGCACGCTCACCGGCGTGCTCGGCGCGATCATGATCGTGCGGATCGCGGTGCAGGGCGCGGGCGGGTTCGAGGCGCGGCTGGCCGCGGGATGCTGGGCGCTCGCCGCGATCACCGGGGTGCTGGCGGCGCGGCGGCGGCTGCTGCGCGCCGCCCGGGTGCACTGGACGATCACGGCGGAGCGGCTGCTGGTGCGGGCCCGGCCGGGCCGCCGCCAGCTGCAGGACCTGCCGTCCGGGAAGGTCGCGGCGGTCGTGGTGGGGCCGGGGCTGCGGCTGGACCCGCTGAGCGGCGAGCCGCGCCGCGCGGAGCTCGCGGCGCTGGCGTTCGGGCACCGGCTGGAGCTGGTCGCGCGGCTGCCCGCGCACGGCCTGGACGGCTTCCAGCTCGCGCACGCGCTCGACGACCACGGCTACCACGTGATCACGCCGGGGGCGCGGCCGCCGCGCCGTCCCGAGTACGGGCTGGAGGGGCTGCCGGACATCTTCGCGCAGGTCCCGGGCGGCCGGCTGGTCGTCGCGGACGGCGGGCTCGGCTGGGCGGACGCGGCCGGCGACGTGGTGCTGAAGATGCCGGAGGACCGGATCGGCGGCATCGAGCTGCTGACGATCGCCGGGCACGCGTGGGTGCGGCTGTACGACGCCGACGGCGACGAGTTCTTCGCCGCGCCGCTGTCGGCGCTGCGGATCTCCCGCACGGACCTGCGCGAGTCGGCCCGGAAGGCGGGCCTGCCGGTGAACGACGCGGAGTACGACGCCTATCTCAGCGCCGCGTTCCATTCGGCGATGTCGACGCTGGCGGCGCCGGAGCCGGAGACCCGCGCGACGGCGCCGCTGTCCGCGCCGGGCGCGGCGTCCGACGGGTCCGAGGGGCCTGACGGGTCCGGGGCGCCTGAGGGGTCCGGGGCGCCGGAGGGCGCGCGGGACCCGCTCCGGACGTCCGGCGGGCTCCCCGGCGAGCCGGACTTCGCGTTCACGGCGCCGGAGCCGCCGAGCCCGGTGACCGCCCCCGGCGCGCTACTGGACGCGACGCGCCGCTCCCGCGTCGGCACGTACGGGATGAGCGTCCTGCTGTGCGAGGCGGTCGCGCTGATCGGCGCGGTGTGGCTCGGCCCCGACCTCGGCGGGTTCGGCACCACGGCGAGCTGGTCGGTGCCCGCCGGGCTGCTGGTCGGCCTCGCGGGCTACTGGCTGTACGACCGGAACCGCTCGCAGCTGCGCGTGTCGTCCGCCGGGCTGGCGGTCGTGACGCGGCGCGGCCGGGTCGAGTGGGACCTCGCCCGGGACCGCATCGGCGGCGTCGGCATCGACGAGTCGACCGAGCGGCTGCCGCGGCTGGTCGTCTGGGGGCCCTCAGGACGCGTCCTGCGGCAGGTGACGTTCCCGCCCGACCTGGAGGAGCTCCGCCGCGCCTGCGAGCGCTACGGCGTCCCCTGGGGCCCGCCGGACGCCGACCGGCCCGCGCCTCCGCCGCCGGAGCTGTAGCGCAGCGACCAGGTCTTCAGCGGCTCGTAGGTCAGCTGGTCGTACTGCTTGCCGGGCAGGTGGCTGCACATCAGCTGGACGGCGTCGGCCGTCCACGAGCCGGTCGCGAACGCCGACAGCGCCTCCATCAGCGGCCGCACGTCGATCGGCTGCCGGGACCGGGCGAGGGTCATGTGCGGCCGGAACGAGCGGTGCTTGTCGGGCGGCGTCCCCGCGCGGCGTCCCGCGGCGGCGACGGACGCGGCGAGCCGGGCCAGGCCGCGCCGGTCGCCGTACAGGCCCGTCCACAGGACGCGGGCGTGCGCGCCGTTGCTCGGGAACGCGCCGCCGCCGGCCAGGGACAGCGTCATCCGCTCGTGCCGCCGGGCGGCGCGCTCCAGCCGGGGCAGGAGCCGGTCGACGGTGCGGTCGTCGCACTCGCCGAGGAAGGCCAGCGTGACGTGGAGCAGCTCCCGCCGGATCCACTTCAGCTCGGGGACGTCGTCCTTGTGCGGAAGGACGGCCTCCTCGAGCTCGTCCAGGATGTCCGGTGGCGGTACGAGCGCCACGAAGAGCCTCATGGGAACGTCCGGAGAGCCACCACTTCAGCTTTCCAGCAGACGGCACCCGTTGTCACGCGGTTGCGCAGCGCCATCGGCGCCGGTTGGCACAGCGCCATCGGCGCCCGGTTGGCACAGCGCCGCAGGGCGGCTGGCCGTGGCGCCCCGCCGGCGGCCCGTGGCGCGCCGCCGGCGCGGGGCGTCAGCGGCCGGCGGCCGGGACGCGGGCCAGCCGCGCCAGCGCGGGCCTGATCGAGCCGCGCGGCGCCGCGAGCGCCGCCACGACGACCGCGATGGCCATCGAGACCAGCCCGCCGAGCACGATGCTCAGCCGGGGCCCGAAGTGCTCGGCCATCCAGCCGACGGTGGGCGCGCCGAGCGGGTTGGTCCCCATGAAGACGAACATGTAGAGGCCCATCACGCGGCCGCGCATCTCGGGCTGGACGCCGAGCTGCATCGTCGCGTTCGCCGACGTGGTGAAGGTCATCAGCGCGATCCCGGCCGGGACGAGCAGCACCAGGAACGACCAGTACGTGGGGGCGAGCCCGGCGGCGGTCTCCATCACGCCGAACGTCATCGCGGCGAGGATCAGCAGCCGGAGCCGGGGCCTGGTCGAGCGCCGCGCCGCCAGCAGGGCGCCGGTCAGCGCACCGAGCGCCAGCATGCTGGACGCGAGGCCGAACGAGGACGCGCCGGTGTGGAAGACCTCCTTGGCGACCAGCGCGGTCGTCATCTGGAAGTTCATGCCGAACGTCGCGACGAACCCGACCATCACCAGGACGAGGACCAGGTCGCGGCGCCCCCGGACGTACCGCAGCCCCTCGCGGAGCTGCCCCTTGGCGCGCTTGACGGTGCCGGAGTCGTGCAGCTCGCTCTCGCGCATCGCGTACAGGCCGAGCAGGACGGCGCCGAACGACGCGGCGTTCACCAGGAACACCGGGCCGGTGCCGATGACGGCGATCAGCACGCCGGCGACGGCGGGGCCGAGCAGCCGGGCGCCGTTGAAGGTGGCGCTGTTCAGCGCGATCGCGTTCGGCAGGTCGCGCTTGCCGACCATCTCGATCACGAACGACTGGCGGGTGGGGTTGTCGACGACGGTGGCGAGGCCGAGCCCGAACGCCAGCAGGTACACGTGCCAGACCTGCGCGTTGCCGGTGACGGTGAGGACGCCGAGGATCAGCGCGAGCGCGCCCATCGACACCTGCGTCATCATCAGGACGCGGCGCTTGCGGTAGCGGTCGGCGATCACGCCGCCCCACAGGCCGAACAGCAGCAGCGGCAGGAACTGAAGGCCGGTGGTGATGCCGAGCGCGGTGCCGTTGTTGTGGGCGAGGTCGAGGACGAGCCAGTCCTGCGCGACGCGCTGCATCCAGGTGCCGGTGTTGGAGACGACCTGGCCCATGGCGTACAGGCGGTAGTTCCGGGTCCGGAGGGACCGGAACATGCCGCCGGGCGGGGCTTCCTCGGGGTCTTCCGGCTCGGCGTCCCGGTCGGCGGCCCTGTCGGCGTCCGTGGCCGCGTTCGGGGTGGTGTCCGGGGCTTCGAGGACGGCGTCGGTCTCCTCGGCGGCGACGACGGCGCCTGCGGCCTGGTCCGCCTGATCGGCCTCGGTGGCGGCCCGGTCGGCGGCCTGGTCGGCCTCGCCGGCGGGCGGTCCGGCGGTCGTTTGGACCGCTCCAGCCGGGAGCCCGGCGCGCTCGGCGTGCGGCGGCGGCCCGGCGGCGTCCGGGCGGCCCGCCGGATGGACGGCCGCGTGCGGGGAACGGGCGGGGGTACGGGGGGCGGGACGGCGACGGTGCGCGCGGGGCGCTACGGGGAGCGCGGCCCCGGAGCGGCCGGCCCGCCCGGAGCGCGCCCCGCGCGCCGGGGCACCGTCCGGTTCATCGTGTCCATCGTTAGCAGAAGTCATTATCAAGGCTAACGATAATCGCGCGACCGCTATTCCGGCAACCGGACCGCCTCACGGCACCGGAACCGGCCGCCCGGGACCGGCGGCGGGGCGGCGTCAGGAGCGGCGGCCCAGCGGGGTCGGGAGGGGCGGGATGCGGCAGGGCGGGATGCGGCAGGGCGGGATCAGGAGCGGCTGAGCCTGTCGATGATCGGCGCGGCGCGGCGCAGGATCTCGCGCTCGTCGTCGGTCAGCTCGCCGAGCCGGGTGGACAGCCACGCCTCCTTGCGGCGCCGTTCGGCGCGCAGCAGCGACGAGCCGTCCTCGGTGGCCACCAGCACCACCTGGCGCCCGTCGGTCGGGTGCGGGCTGCGCACCACGAGCCCGCGTTCCTCCAGGTAGGCGATGACGCGCGTCATCGACGGCGGCTGCACCTTCTCGTGGTCGGCCAGCTCGCGGGGCGTCATGGAGCCGTGCCGCTCGATGGCGGCGAGCGCCGCGAACTGGGTGAGCGACAGCGGGTTCGGCCCGCCGTCGGGCGCCGGCGACCGCAGGTGCCGGAGCCGGCGCGACAGCCGCGCGATCGAGATGCGCAGCTCCTCGGCCAGCCCCGGAGGCGAGGCGGTCCGGCCGCCGGTCGGTGGCGTAGTCATCGTCATCGTTCTCCCGTGCTGGTCACCCATGCTGCCACGCCCGCTCCTTGACACGTGCAGCTAACCCTATTAGCTTTTTGGCTATCAAGTAGTCGAAGAAAGGATCGGGATGCCGCGCGCGGGCCTGACGCCGGACGCGGTGGTGGACGCCGCCATCGCCGTCGTGGACGCCGGCGGACCGGGCGCCCTCACGCTCGCCGCGGTCGCCGGAAGGGCCGGGGTCGCGACCCCCTCCCTCTACAAGCATGTCCGCAACCTGGCCGAGTTGCGACAGCTGGTGACCGCGAGAATCCTCGAAGAGCTGGCCGACCGCCTCGGTACCGCCGCCATGGGACGCTCCCGGGACGACGCCGTGGCGGCCATCATGCGCGCCTACCGCGGCTACGTTGTGGAGCACCCTAGCCGTTACGCGTCGCTGGAGCAGTCCGCGGAGCACGGGCGTTTCGCCGAGGCCGCCGCCGAACGCGTCCTCGGCGTCCTCTACGCGGTGCTGCGCGGCTACGGCCTGGACGGCCCGGAGCTCGTCCACGCGACCCGCTGCCTGCGCTCCGCCGTGCACGGCTTCGCCATCCTGGAGGCGGCGGGCGGCTTCGGCCTCCCGGAGGACCTGGAGGCCAGCTACGAGCGGCTGATCACCCTCTTCACCTCGGGCTTCTCCCAGCCCCGGGTGTGACGCCCCTCTCGCCCGCCCGCCGCGTAACCTGATCTCCATGACCCCTCCGCGCCGTCCGGACCCGCCGCCCATGCGGACCAACGACGTCCGCGTGGCCCTCGCGGGCACCGTGGCGTGGGCGATCGCGCTCGTCGTCCTGCTGGTGGCCGGGACGCCGTCCGGGGACCGCTGGTGGCTGTGGGTGTGCGTGACGGGGATCGTGACCGGCCTGTTCGGCATCTGGTACATCCCGCGGCTCCAGGCGGGCCGCGAGCGCCAGGAGGCCGCCCGCGCCGCCCGCCGCGAGGCGGCCGTGGAGGACGCGGCGCTGCCCGCCGATGGCGAGCCCGAGAGGCCCGGGGGGCCCGGGGCCACGCGCCAGGACGCCGTCGCGGAGGCGTCCGAGACCTCGAAGACCTCCAAGACCTCTGAGACGTCCGAGGCGGACGTCTAGAACCCCAGGACGGCTGGAAGCCAGGCCGCCCAGAACTCAAGGACGTCCAGAACCCCGGGGCTAGGGCTCCAGGTCGTCCTCGGCCAGCAGGAGGGGCAGGGCGTCCGGGTCGCGGAGGACGGCCTCGGCGAGGAGCCTGGCCGCCCAGTCCTCGCAGGACCACGCGAGCGCGCGCGCGAGGCCGCCGGTCCCGCTCGCGTGGACTTCGCCGTCCCTCGTCCACCACGGGACGTCCTGGCCGTCCACGATGAGCCGCTCGTGCGCGAGGTAGGTCTCCGGCGCGTGCGGCAGCACCGCCCGGACGGCGTCCGGGACGGGCCGCTTCTCCCCCGCTGTCTCCACCGCGCCGGGCACCTCGTCACCGGCCACGGGCAGGTCGAGCAGTTCGGCGAGCCGCGCGTCCCGTCCCTGCGCGGCGATGACGAGGGGCTGCCCGGCCAGTAGCGGCAGGACGTCGGGGCCGTCCAGGACGAGGGCGTCGGCGGCGTCGACGACCTCGACCACGCCGTCCACCACCGCGCGCACACTTTCGGGCGGCTCTACCGTGACGTCGGCGTCGGCGAGGGCCGTCCATAGACCGCCGAGTTGGACGCGGCTCACGGTGCGTTCCGGATCGCCCATCCGGTCGAGCAGCTCTTGGGCGCCACCGGGTTCGTCCAGCAGATCGGCCAGCGATGTACGGACGCCCAAGGCCAGCAGTAGCTGCTCGTCGAATCCCTCTGGGGCGATGTCGTAGAGCCCTGCGAGCGCGTCGTCGCCTCGGAGGCGGAACTCGCCCGGCCTGCGGCCGTCCAGGATGGGGCGGTGACTCAGCCACCACGCGGTGTAGGACGGGACCACGGCGCGGTGGCCCGTGTACAGGGCGACATGGGCGGGCTCCACGATCGCGGCGCGCCATGGCGGTGCGGCCAGGAGCCGTAGTGCGGCGGGCCAGTCGTCGACCAGTTCCAGATCGCGGACGGCCTGGAACTCCGGCACGTGCGGCGGCAGTTCCTGCGGGCCGATCCGTTCGAGGACGTGGTCGGCCCAGCGGTCCTCGTCGTCGAGTTCGAGCGTCTCGGCCTCGTCCAGCAGGCCGGACAGGTTCACGTCCTCCGCGCGCGCGATGGCGAAGCCGTCCAGCACGCCCGCGGCGGTGAGGGTCTCGGCGCCCCACCGCTCCAGCGTCTCGGGCGCGATGACGCCGAACGGCGCGTCGCCGGCCATCACGGTCCGCAGCGGGCTGTCCGGCAGGAGCAGCTCGCCGGCGGGGTAGAGATCGCCGTCGTCGCCGGGGAGCGCCAGCTCGGCCAGCCACGGCTCCTCGCCGGGGTCGAGCCGGGCCGCCGCGACCAGGCCCAGGACGGCCTCGGCGACGGCGCCGGGGTCGTCGGCGTCGAAGGAGTCCTCCACGGCGGCCCGCACCGCCGGGTCGGCGAGCACCGCCCGCGGGCCCGCCTCGACCGCGCCGAGCCGCAGCAGCAGCGGATGGACGGCGTCGGGATGCACGAACCGCAGCCCGAGCGCGTCGAGGCCCGCCGGATCGACGCCGTCCGCGATCAGCAGGCCGCGCGGTCCGCGCACCAGCCGTCCCGCCTCGCCCGCCAGCGGCACCGGAAGCGCCCCCAGAGCGTCCCTGGCGGCCTCGGTGAGCGCCTCGTACGCCCGATGCCACCAGCGCGGTCCGCGGTCCACAGCGGCCAGCTCGTCCACGACGTCGGCCAGCTCGACGCGGCGGACGCCGAGCGCGGCGAGCGCCGGGCTCCGCGCCGGCCAGCCGGGCGGCAGGAGCCCGCCGACGACGGCCTCCTCGCCGGCGCGCCCCGCCAGGAGGTCCAGGAAGGCGGCGGGCGCGTCCAGCGCCACGGCGTCCCGGCCGCGCATCCGGCGGCCCTCGGGGTCGTCCGGGACGGGGAGAAGCGCCGCTTCCGGCAGGAGTTCGCGGACGGCCCGCCGCAGCCGCGCGTCGAGTTCCCCGGCGCCCACAGGGCCGGGCACCAGATCGAGCAAGCGCGGCTCGGCCGGACGCGCCTTCAGCAGGTCCACGTACGCCTCGGCGGCCCGCGCCACGAGGAAGTCGGTCAAGGGGCCTGGCGCGACATGCCGCCTGTCAGGCGCGAGCGGGAACGACGCTATGAGCAGCGCCGGCAGGTCGAGCCGCTCGTCGCTGGGCGTGGGCGCGTGCACGACGGCGGGCGTACCGTCCGGCAGGCCCTCCTCGGGGAGCGCCCATCGCACCTGCCAGGACGCGCGCGCCCGTTCCTCGACGGGCCGGTCCTCAAGCAGTTCTCCAGGCGTCGCCCCATGCGCCTCGACGGTCCGCCACGCCTGCCCGTCGACGACGACCAGCCCCGGTTGGCGCCGCTCCGCGGTGAGTACCCGGACGTCGCCGCCGATGTCGATCTCGACGGTCTCCAATGCGGGCAGCGCCAGCATCAGCGCCGCGTCCACCTGCTCCAGCTGCCGCCGCACGGAATCGGCCGCGCCCGCCCGCAGCGGCAGCCGGACGACCGTGTCGAACCCGTCCGGGATCTCCGGCGGCGCCTCGGCCTCGAACGGCAGCCGCAGCAGCGGGACCCGGCCCTCCCGCCGCGCCAGCTCGTCCGCGACCCCGGCGAGGCCGCCCGCGAGCGCGCGCGCCCGGTCCTCCGACCATTCGACGCCGCCGGTCCGGGATGTGATCGACGGCTCGGAGGTCACGGCGACGACCGCCGCGAACCCGACGCCGAACCGCCCCACCGCGCCCGCGTCGTCGCGCTTCGCGGACGCCCGCAGCGTGGAGAGGGCCTCGACGCCCGCGGCGTCCAGCGGCGCGCCCGTGTTCGCCGCCGTCAGCACCGCGCCGGCGGGGTCCAGCGACAGCCGCAGCCGCCCGGGGACGGCGGCGCGCAGCGCGGCGTCCGCCGCGTTCTGCGCCAGCTCGATGACCACGCGGTCGCGGTAGCCGCCGAGGGCGTGGTCCTCCTCGGTGTTGGCGTCCTCGCGGAAGCGCGCCGGGGACTCGTCCCAGGCACGCAGGACGCGCTCGCGCAGCACGCGCGTGCCGAACGGGTCCGCGGCCACCTCGGTCACCACCTCGCCGCGCGGGTCGCGGCTCGTCGGAGGGACGGCGCGCGCCCCCGGTCCGGTCTCGTCGCGGTCAGCTGTGCCCGAGCGCCTCGTCGTCCAGCGACCCGGCGTCCTCGCCGGCGGACGGGACGACGTCGTAGCCCAGCTCGTCGATCACCGGCGGGTTGTGCTCGGACGCCGCCGGAAGGTTGACGGCCTCGGAGTGCGCGCCGCAGCCGTGGTCGGCGGACACCACGCGGCCGTCGTCCGGGGCGTACTCGTTGGCGCACACGCCGAACATCTGCCGCAGGCCGCCCGCGAGCGACACGTAGAACCCGCAGGTGGAGCACTGCGCCGGCGCGGACGCCGCGATCGGCGCGCGGGGCCCCGCGACGCCGTCGTACCAGCGGGCGGCGGCCTCGTCGCGGCCCTCGCGGGACAGCACCCGGACCCGGCCGAGGCCGAGCTCCCACTGCGCCTCGCGCTCGACGGACTCGTCGACCTGCGCGTAGCCGGGGGCGAGCCGGACGTCGTCGGGCGCGGTCGGCAGCAGGTCGCCGGGGCCGAGGTCGCCGGGCCGCAGCCGCTCCAGCCACGGCACCCACTGCGGCGCGAGCAGCGCGTCGTCGCCGGGCAGCAGCACGCACTCGCTCACCGTGACGATCTTGGCGCGGGCGGCGCGGGTGACGGTGACGGCCCACTGCCAGCCCGTGTAGGCCGGGTCCAGCGCGGCGAAATAGTGCGTGACCACCCGGTCGCCCTCGGCGCGCAGGCCGAGATGCTCCCCGACCGGCGCGGGACGGGCGGTCTCCTCGGCCGCGGTCCGCGCGAGGTCCACCGCCTCGGCGCAGGCGGGATCGACGGCGGGCGTGCGGGTCCGGCGGGCGGGCCCGGAGGTGGTGCGCGCGGCGGCGGTACGCGCGGGGCTGGACTGACGCGTTGGGCTCACATCTCGATTCTCGCGCATCCCGGGGCATGACCCGACACGCGGGCCGCGGCGGGCGCGAGGTGATCCGGCCCGCCGAAAGGGAACGTACTCTCAATCAGGCGGCCGGATGCGCGACCAGGCGGGTCGCGACGGCCGGAGGCGGCACGAATCCCGCGAGGAGAGATCAGGGCGCGATGGGACTGCGACGCTCCGTACGCGTCGGTGTGGGCGGCGCGGGCAGGACGCTGCGCGGCATGCGCTCGGCCGCGTGCGGCGCCGGGCGGCTCACCCGGCGTGTCACGCACGCGCGCGGCGCCGGGCGCAGCGGCCTCGGCGACCTCATCGAGGCGTCCGCGCTGAACTCGGCCGGCGACGCGATGGTCACCGTCGCGCTCGCCGGGACGCTGTTCTTCGGCCTGGACGTCAACCAGGCGCGCGGCCAGGTCGCCCTCTACCTGCTCGTCACGATGGCGCCGTTCGCGCTGGTCGCGCCGCTGATCGGCCCCGCGCTCGACCGGATGCGGCACGTCCGCCGGTACGCGGTGGCCGCCACGTTCGCGATCCGCGGGCTGCTGTGCTGGGGCATGGCGGGCGCCGTCGCGCACAACGACCCGGTCACCTTCCTGCCCGCCGCGTTCGGCGTCCTGGTGACCTCGAAGGCGTACGGGGTGCTGCGCGCGGCGGTGACGCCGCAGCTGCTGCCGGACGAGATCACGCTGGTCACGGCCAACGCGCGGGCCTCGTTCGCCGGGCTGATCGCCTCCTCGGTCGCCGCTCCGGCGGGCGCTGGCCTCGCCGTGCTGATCGGCCCCGGCTGGGTGCTGCGGATCGGTACGGCGCTGTTCCTGCTCGGCATCGTGTTCGCGATGCGGCTGCCGAAGCACGTGGACATGCCCGACACCGCCGAGGCGCCGCCGGACGCGGCCGCCACCGGAACCGGTGCCGGGGACGCGGCGGACGCCGAGCCCGGCCGGCCCGCCCGGCACTGGCGGACGCTGCCCCGCGTCGGCCCGGTCGTCGCGGAGGCGATGCAGGCGAACGCCGTGCTGCGCGCCCTGTCCGGCTTCCTCGTGCTCTACCTGGCGTTCCTGCTCCGACAGGAGCGGTTCGACCCGGTGTCGCACAACCTCGCGCTCGGCCTGCTCGCGGCGTTCGCGGGCGCCGGCGGCCTGATCGGCACCGCCCTCGGCGCCTGGATGAAGGCGCGGGCGCCCCGGCTGATCGTCACCGCGACGCTCGCCGCCGTCACCGCCGTGACCGCCGTCAGCGCACTGTTCTTCGGCCTGTGGGCGGCGCTCGCGGTGGCGCTCGCGGCCGGTCTCGGCCAGGTCCTCGGCAAGCTGTCGATGGACGCGGTCGTGCAGCGGGAGATCGGCGAGGAGGTCCGCTCGTCCACGTTCGCGGTGACCGAGACGCTGCACCAGCTCGCCTGGGTGGTCGGCGGGCTGGTCGGCCTCGGCATGTCGATCGTCGCGGACGGCCGGGTCGCGCTGGCGGTCGTCGCGGCGGCGCTCGCGCTGTCGCTCGGCCTGCTGCTGACCCGCCGCGCGGGCACGCGCCACCGCGTCCCGGCCGCGGCGGGCACCCCGATCAAGGACGCGCACACGCGGATGCGCGCCTGACGCACCACCGCGAGGCGCGCCCTCCAGAGGCGCCCTGCTCAGGGCGCCGTCCGGTCAGGGGCTGATGTCGTCCGCCACCGCGCGCAGCACGGTCGCGATCTTCTTCGCCTCGGCCGGCGCCGGATGCTTGCCGCGCCGGTAGGTGTTGGAGATCCCGTCGAGCAGCTTGATCAGGTCCTCGGTGATGACGACCATCTCGTCCGGCTTCTTGCGCCGCTGCTTGGCGATGGTCCGCTCGACCGACGGCAGGCTCTCCAGCACGCGCACCTGCAGCGCCTGCTGGCCGCGCCGGCCCTCGACCACGCCGAACTCGATGCGCTGGCCTGGCTTGAGCGTCGTCACGCCGCCCGGCAACGCCGAGGAGTGCACGAAGACCTCACCGCCGTCGTCGCGGGTGAGGAAGCCGAACCCCTTGTCGGAGTCGTACCACTTGACCTTGCCAGTCGGCACGGGATACCTCGTTCGGTAATCGTCCTGAATCGACCCCAAGATTAGTGCCTCGCCGGGTACCGGTGAACACGCCGGGACCCCCGCGAAGCCCCTGGGGCAACGGGATGAAGCTATCCCGGACGCCGCCTCCGCGGCACCTCGATATCGGCCCCGCCGGCACCCCGCGAGAGGCGGCCCGGCGCTCCGTCAGACCGCCGCGAACCCCGTGAGCCACCCGGGGAAGGCGGTCAGGTCGGGCAGGACGACGTCCGCCCCGTAGGCGGTGAGGGCGGCGGAGTCGAACGCGCCGGTCGCGACCGCGACGGCCACGGCGGACGCGGCGCGCGCGGCGTCCACGTCACCGGTGTGGTCGCCGATGTAGGCGCGCGCGCCGTGCTCGCGGAGCGCGGCGCCCTTGTCGGCGCCGAACAGCCCGCCGACGACGGTGTCCACGTCCAGCCCCAGGAAGCGGACGGTCCGCTCGGTGTCGCGCTGGTTCTTCCCGGACACGACGACCACCCGGCCGCCCACCGCGCGGACGGCCTCCAGCGCCGCGACGGCGCCCGGCATGGCCTCGGTCACCGGGAGCGCGACGTCCGGGTAGAGCGCCCGGTACAGCTCCGCCATCGCGGGGATCCGCTCTGGCGGGAACCAGTACGCCAGCTCGACCTCCAGCGGCGGGCCGAGTCGCCGGACGACGGCGTCGATGTCGATGGGGACACCGGTCTCCGCCGCGATCGCCGCGTACACCGCGCCGATGGCGGCGCGCGTGTCGGCCAGCGTGAGGTCGAGATCGAAGCCGACGGAGAAATCGGCACCATCCGGACGGGGAATCTTCGGCGAATCAAGGTCCAGCACGCCACACAGGGTAAAGGTCCGGTATGGAGCGAAAGCCAACGCCGGGGCGCGCGCGGGACGGACCGCGGCGACCAGGCCCTCGCCGAACGGGCCCGGACGCAAGTACCCGCGCTCTCCCGGTAGTGGCGATGCGACGGGATCCGAGTAGGAGAGCGCGGGAACTCTTGGCGCGGGGACCTGTGGTGCCCGGGCCCGGTCTGGTCTGCCGGGTTCCGGGCGGCCGCCCGTGTCGAGGTGATACCCGCGGCCCCTGGCGAAAACCGCCTGACCAGGAAAAACGTAGGGCTCGAACGAGCCACCACCACCCCAAGGACGATCAGCCGCAGGCCGGCCCGGCGAAGGAGGGCGCCCCATGGCGGACAACAGGGCAGACGACACGGACCGCACGATGAGCGCGCAGGAACCGGTGAGGCGGGACCCCGCCCGTACCGAACCCGCCGGGACGAGCACCACGGCGCGGCACGCCATGACCGGGACGCGCGTCGACCCGGGCGACCACCGGTCGCGGCGGCCGTTCACCGCGTCCGCGGCGGCCGCCCGCAGACGCACCGTCAACCTGATCGCCACGGTGATCTCGGTCGTGACGACGATCGTGGTGCTGGTGCTGGCGGTGCACATCCTGTTCGTGGTGTTCGATGCCAACACCGGCAACGACATCGTGCACTGGTTCGGCGCGCGCGCGGACGAGCTGGCCTGGCAGTTCAAGGACGTCTTCCAGCCCGACAACGCCAAGGTCGACATCGCCGTCAACTACGGCCTCGCCGCTCTCGTCTACCTCGTCATCGGGCGGATCATCGTGGCCGTCGTCCGCCGCGCCGCCTGACCCCTGCTACCGGCCGGGGAAGCGGACGACGTCGAACGGCCACGCCGTGGTGACCCACTCGCGGACGAAGTCCTCCAGGTCCTTCTCCAGCGCGGTGTCCTCCTCGTCGGCGCGGACCCAGAACACCACGACGGCGTCGGCGCCGGGCTCGTCGGACGGGGCGACGTGGATGCGGCCGAGCTGGCGTTCCCCGTCCGGCGTGTTCACCACGTAGCTGAAGGAGCGGCGCAGCTGACCCTCCTTCTGCAGCCACGCGACGTCGATCAGCGCCTGCTCGAAGGTGAACTCGCGGTCCGGCCAGCCCCACTCCGGGCCGAACCGGCCGGCGAGCCGGTCCAGGCTGCCGATCACCGCGCCGTAGTCCTTGACGACGTCGTGGACGGTGATCGGGCGGATCTGGAACCGGGGTCCGGCGACCAGCGTGGGCACCACGAAGTCCTCGGGGAGGAAGGCCCCGTCGGCCGCCTTCCGCGGAGACATGAACATCGTCGACCCTTCCGGCGACGCCCCTTCCGGCACAGGGGCGCGGGCATCGAACTCTAGTCGCCCCCGGCGCGGGGCGAGACGCGTCACGAATTCGGGCGCGCCGGGGCGCGGCAGGAGCCCGCAGGTCCAAGATGCCTTACTGTTCTTCCGGAGGAATTCATCACCATGACGACATCTACGCGCGAGCGGATCGTGGCCGAGTCGCTCCGTCTGTTCGCCGACCGGGGCTACGCGGCGACCTCGGTGGCCGAGATCGAGGCGGCGGCCGGGCTGTCGCCCGGCGCGGGGGGCCTGTACCGGCACTTCCGGTCGAAGGAGGAGGTGCTGGCCTCCGCGATCCGCGAGCACATCGAGCGGACCCGGCAGCAGATCACCACCGTGCTGGACCAGGCGGAGGTGTTCGCCGACCGCCCGCTCGAGGTGCGGCTGCGGATGACCTGCCAGGCCGGGCTGGCGAAGATGCGCGAGGAGCAGGACCTGATCCGGGTGCTGTTCCGCGACCTCGACCAGTTCCCGAACCTGGTCGCCGAGATGCGCGAGGGCATCGTCAACCCGCTGTACGACGGCATCGCGACCTGGCTGTCGCAGCAGCCGGAGTACGCGGGCGCCGAGGAGGACTGGGCGGCGGTCGCCTCGATCCTGGGCGGCGCCGTCGTCAACTACTGGCTGGCGAACGAGTCGATGTACGAGCCGCCGACGCGGATCGACGAGAAGCGGTTCGTGGAGAGCTGGGCCCGGCTCGGGCTCGGCCTGGTGAACCTGGAGCGCACGCCGGCGTCCTGACCCGCCGTTCCGGCCGGTTCCCGTATCGCGCCGGACGGCGTGTCCGGCACGCGTTCCTCCACGTGCCGCCGCGCCGGACCGGCCGCACCGTTCCGCTCATACGCTGGGAGGGTCCCGCACTCGCAGCGTCCGACATGCGGAAACGCCCCGTTTCCGGGGCGCGGCGAGCCGGGACGCCCGCGACACTAAGGTGGCGAACGGCATGGAATCGTATGCGGACTGGCTGCGCGCACGAGCCGACGACGAGCTCCGCGCGCTGCTGTCCGCGCGTCCGGAGCTGCTCGCGCCCGTCCCCGCGGACCTGACCGCGCTCGCCGCGCGCGCCGCGACGCCCGCCGCGGTGTCGCGCGCCCTCGACCGGCTCGACCGGTTCACGCTCGCGGCGCTGGAGGCGGTCCTCGTCCTGCCCTCGCCGGTGCTCCCGGACGCGCTGGCCGCCGCGCTCGGCGCCACCGCGGACCAGGCCGGCGACGCCGTCGACCGGCTGCTGCGGTTCGGGCTCGTGTGGAACGGCGGCGACGGCGCGCTGAACGCCGCGCCGGGCGTCCGGCAGGGCCTGCCGCATCCGGCGGGGCTGGGCCCGCCCGTCCGGGAGGTGTTCGCCGGATACCCCGTCGAGCGGCTCGCCGCACTGGTCACCGACCTGCAGGGCGAGGCGCCGCGCGGGTTCGCCGACGCGGCCCGGCTGCTGCGCCGGCTCGCCGAGCTGCTGGCCGACCCGGCGCCGCTGGTCGAGGCCGCCGGCCCGGAGGCCCGGTCCGCGCTGGACGCGCTCGCCTGGGGGCCTCCGGTGGGGCGGGTCGCCGACGCGCGCCGTCCCGTCCGGGTCGACACCGCCGCGACCCCGATCGAGCGCCTCCTCGCGCGCGGGCTCCTCGCCGCCGAGGACGACCGGACGGTCACGCTGCCCCGGGAGATCGCGCTCCACCTGCGCGGCGGCCGCCTGTTCCAGGACCTCCCGGCCGAGCCGCCGCCGCTCGGCGACGCGCCGTCCGGTGGCCCGCGCGGCGAGGACATGGTGGTCCGCGCCGCCGCCGGCGAGGCGTTCAACGCGGTCCGGCTCATCGAGGAGCTGCTGGAGCGCTGGGGCCTGGACCCGCCGCCGGTGCTGCGCAGCGGCGGCCTGGCCGTCCGCGACCTGCGCAACGCCGCGACGCTGCTGGACGTCCCGGAGTGGAAGGCGGCGCTGCTGGTCGAGGTCGCGTACGCGGCGGGCCTGCTCACCCGCAGCGGCGACCTCGACGGCGAGTGGCTGCCGACCCCCGCCTACGACCTGTGGCTGATGCGCGACACCGCGGGCCGCTGGACGGAGCTGGCGCGCGGCTGGCTGAAGTCGGACCGGGCCGCCGGCCTCGCCGGGGAGCGCGACGACCGGGACCGGTTGATCAACGCGCTGAGCGAGGCGATGGTGCGCAGCAGCGCGCCCGCGACCCGCCGCACCGTCCTGGAGATCCTCGCGGGCGCCGAGCGCGGCACCGCGGTGGACGCCGACGCGCTGCGGGCCCGGCTGGCGTGGCTGCGCCCCCGGCGCGGCGGCCCGGCCCGCGACCGGCTGGTCGGCTGGACGCTGCGCGAGGCGGCGGCGCTCGGCCTCACCGGGTTCGGCGAGCTCGCGCCGTTCGCCCGCGACCTGCTCGCCGGCGGCGACCCCGAGCCCGGCCTGGAGAAGTACCTGCCCGACCCGGTCGACCGGATCCTCATCCAGGCGGACCTGACCGCCGTCGCGCCGGGCCCGCTGGTCACCGAGCTGAGCCGGGAGCTGGCGCTCGCCGCCGACGTCGAGTCGACCGGCGGCGCGACCGTGTACCGGTTCACCCCCGAGTCGATCCGCCGCGCCCTGGACGCCGGGCGCACCGCCGACGACGTCACCGGCCTGCTGGCCCGGCACTCGGCGACGCCGCTGCCGCAGCCGCTCACCTACCTCATCGACGACGTGGCGCGCCGGCACGGGCACCTGCGGGTCGGCTCCCTCGCCTCGTACGTGCGGACGGACTCCGCCGGCACGCTGGACGAGATCCTCGCCGACCGGCGCGCGGCGGCGCTGCGGCTGCACAGGCTCGCCCCGACGGTGCTGGCGTCCAGCCTGCACCGCGGCGAGCTGCTCGACGGGCTGCGCGCGATGGGCCTCGCGCCGGTGGCCGAGTCGCCGGGCGGCGGGGTGATCGTGACGCGGCCGGACGCGCAGCGCGCCGAGCCGCCGCCGACCGCCGAGATCGTCCGGCTGCGCCCGGACGAGACCGCGGACGACTCGATGATCTCGGCGGCGGTGCGCGCGCTGCGGGCCGGCGACGAGGCGGCCCGGCACGGCGCCGAGCAGGCGCGGCTGCGCGCGGACGCCCCGTCCGGGGAGCCGCCCCGGTCCCCGGCGATGGCGACGATCGAGCGGCTGCGCGGCGCCGTCGACCGCGGCGGCCGGGTCTGGATCGGCTACCTCGACCAGCAGGGCCAGGCGTCCAGCCGGATCGTCGAGCCGGTCCGGGTGGAGGGCGGCTTCCTCACCGGCTACGACGCGACCCGCGCCGCCGTGCACCGGTTCGCGCTGCACCGCATCACCGGCGTCGCCGAGCTGGACGACGAGTCCTGACCCGGCTGGCGCACTGACCCGGCTGGCACAGTGCCCCGGCTGGCACACTGACCCGTTCGCACACTGACCCGGCCGGATGCGGCCTGAGGGCACCGGGGGCCGAAGGGAACCGGCGGAACGCCCGATCTGTCCAACCATGTGCGCTATCGGGCCGGTACCGTGCCCTCAAGCGCGAGGAGGGCTACCGGTGAGCGGATACGGAGGGGTGCCGCCCGGCTGGCACGACCCGTACGGCGGCTACGGGCAGGGCGGGACGCCGGGATGGGACGACGCCGGCGCGTACGGCCCGTACGGGCCGCCCGGCGTGCCGCAGGCGCCGGCGAACAACGGCTCCGCCATCGCGGCGCTGGTGTGCAACTGCGTCGTGGCGCTGCTGTGCTGCAACATCGTCGCCATCCCCGGCATCGTGACGGGCGCGCTCGCCCTCGGCCGCGTGCAGACCGACCCGGCCTCGGCGCGGCGGCTGACGATCTGGAGCTGGTCGCTGTTCGCGGCGTCGCTGCTGATCGGCATCATCATCGCGGTCGTCTACTTCGTCGTCATCCTCACCCACGACCCGGGCTACACCTCGACCGGCGGGGTCTGAACCGGGGCCGGCGCCGCGGCGCGCCGGCGGTGCAGCGCGAGCGCGACGAGCATCCCGGCGGCCATGCCCGCGGCGGCGAGCAGCACGGCGGTGCGGCCCCCGTCGGCGATCGCGGCCCGCAGCAGGTCGCCGGTGCGCCCGCCCGTTCCGGCGTTCGCGACCGCGGTCAGCACGGCCAGACCGATCGCGTTGCCGAGGTTCAGCGCCGTGGACGCCATCCCGTTCGCGACGCCCTGCCGCTCCGGCGCGACGCCGGTGGACGCGGCGATCCACATCGCCGTCCACACGAGCCCCTGCCCGACCCCCGACACGACCAGTCCCGGCACGGTCGTGAGGAACGCGGCGTCGACGTCGAACCCGGCGGCGAGCAGCGCGGTTCCCGCGACCCCGGCGGCGAACCCGACGACGAGCGTCCGCCGCGTCCCGAACCGCCCCACCATCCGCTCGCCGAGCTGGGTGCCGGTGGCGATCGCCACGGACGGGACGAGGAACGCCAGGCCCGTCTCCAGCGCCGAGAAGCCGTGCACGTTCTGGAACAGGACCGTCAGGAAGTACGGCAGCGCGCCGAACGTCCCCATGAACACGAACGTGGTGGCGACCCCGACGACGAGGCTGCGGTTGCGCAGCAGCCCGAACGGCATCAGCGGATCCGCGCCGCGCGCCTCGATCACGGCGAACGCGGCCAGCAGCACGGCGGCGGCGGCGAACGCGCCGATGATCGGCGGGTCCGTCCAGCCGGTCTCCGGTCCCTGGACGAGCCCGAACACCAGCAGGGTCGCGCCGCCGGTCACGGTCAGTGCGCCGGGCAGGTCGAACCGGCGCCGCTCCCGGACCGCGCCGCGCCGGTCGTCCGGGATCAGGAACAGCGCCGCGACCGCGACGAGCCCGGCCAGCGGGACGTTCACGAAGAACACGGCGGGCCACCCGAACGCCTGCGTCAGGACGCCGCCGAGCAGCGCGCCGATGGTCAGCCCGCTCGCCCCGGCGCCGCCCCACACCGCGAGGGCCCGGTTGCGGCGCGGCCCCTCCTCGAACAGCGTGTTGAGCAGCGACAGGGTGGACGGCAGCAGCAGCGCCCCGCCGATCCCCTGGACGGCCCGCGCCGCGATGATCACTCCGGGCGCGCCCGCGAGACCGCCGGCGAGCGAGGACAGCGCGTAGACGGTGAGGGCGGCGACGAACGTCCGGCGGCGTCCGAGCAGGTCGGCGGCGCGCCCGCCGAGCAGCAGGAACCCGCCGGCCAGCACCACGTAGGCGCTGATGACCCACTGCTGGGTCTGGCCGGAGAAGCCGAGGTCGGCGCCGATGTCGGGGAGCGCCACGTAGACGATGTTGAGGTCCAGGGAGAAGATCAGCTGCGCCAGGGCCAGGAGCGCGAGGCTCCCGCCCGTCCGGCGGCGATCGGGTGCGGGCATGCGAACGGTCCTGCCTTCTCGGAAGATCGGAAACGACTGTTCGAATGTTCTCGTACAGTCCTACTGTTCGTCAATATTCGTACTGACGTACTCTCGCGTAGGCTGGTGGGCATGATCGCCCAGCACCCCGACCGGGACCAGATCCTGCTGGAGAACGTCCTCGCCGCCCTCGGCAACCCGCTGCGGCTGCGCATCGTCGGCGTCCTCTCCGACGGCGGCGAGCACAACTGCGGCAGCATCCTCGACGACATCTCGAAGTCGACGCTCACCCACCACTGGCGCGTCCTGCGCGACAGCGGCGTCATCTGGCAGCGCCCCCACGGCCGCGAGAACCTCCTCTCGCTCCGCCGCGACGACCTCGAAGCGCGCTTCCCCGGCCTGCTCGCCTCCGTCTGCGGCGCCCTCACCGGCCGCTGACGCCGTATCGGCGCCCACGAACGCGGTGCCGGCACCCGCGAACGCGCCGGCGGCCGCGAGTGCACTGGCGGCCGCGAACGCACTGGCGGCGGCCGACGCAATATCCCGGACGGATCGGGCGTTGAACCCTGCGGCCCGCCCGGAACGCGCGACGCGCCGGCATGCCTCGGGTAGCGTGCACGGCGTCCGGACGAGCCATCGCCATCATCGACGGGGGCTTCTGCATTGACCGACGGTCCGCTCATCGTCCAATCCGACAAGACGCTGCTGCTGGAGGTCGACCACGAACTGGCCGGCGCCTGCCGCAAGGACATCGCCCCGTTCGCCGAGCTCGAACGGGCGCCCGAGCACGTCCACACCTACCGGGTCACGCCGCTCGCGCTGTGGAACGCCCGCGCCGCCGGGCACGACGCCGAGCAGGTCGTCGACACCCTGATCACCTACTCCCGCTACCCCGTCCCGCACGCGCTCCTGGTCGACATCGCCGACACCATGGCGCGCTACGGGCGGCTGCGGCTGGAGAAGCACCCCGTGCACGGGCTCGTCCTGTCCTCCTCGGACCGCTCGGTCCTGGAGGAGGTGCTCCGCGCCAAGAAGATCAAGGGCATGATCGGCGACCGGGTCGCCGACGACACCGTCATCGTCCACCCGAGCGAGCGCGGCTCGCTGAAGCAGGCGCTGCTCAAGCTCGGCTGGCCCGCCGAGGACCTCGCCGGCTACGTCGACGGCGAGGCGCACGCCATCTCCCTCGTCCAGGACGGCTGGGAGCTGCGCTCCTACCAGCGCGACGCCGCCGAGGCGTTCTGGCACGGCGGGTCCGGCGTCGTCGTCCTGCCCTGCGGCGCGGGGAAGACCATCGTCGGCGCCGCCGCGATGGCCCGCGCCGAGGCGACCACGCTGATCCTGGTCACCAACACCGTCTCGGCCCACCAGTGGAAGCAGGAGCTGCTCCGGCGCACCTCGCTCACCGAGGACGAGATCGGCGAGTACACCGGCACGAAGAAGGAGATCCGGCCGGTCACCATCGCCACCTACCAGATCATGACGACGCGCCGGAAGGGCGTCTACACGCACCTGGAGCTGTTCGACGCCCGCGACTGGGGCCTGGTCGTCTACGACGAGGTCCACCTGCTGCCCGCGCCGATCTTCCGGATGACCGCGGACCTGCAGGCCCGCCGCCGCCTCGGCCTCACCGCCACGCTCGTCCGCGAGGACAACCGAGAGGGCGACGTGTTCTCCCTCATCGGCCCGAAGCGGTACGACGCGCCGTGGAAGGACATGGAGACGCAGGGCTGGATCGCGCCCGCCGACTGCGTCGAGGTCCGCGTCACCCTCACCGACTCCGAGCGGCTCGCGTACGCCACCGCCGAGCCCGAGGAGCGGTACCGCTTCTGCGCCACCACCGACACCAAGACCAAGCTCATCCAGGCGCTCGTCGACCGGCACCGCGGCGAGCAGACCCTCGTCATCGGCCAGTACATCGACCAGCTCGACGAGCTCGGCGCGCTGCTGGACGCGCCGGTCATCAAGGGCGAGACGCGGGTCCGCGAGCGCGAGCGGCTGTTCGACGCGTTCCGGTCCGGCGAGCTGAACGTGCTGGTCGTGTCGAAGGTCGCGAACTTCTCCATCGACCTGCCGGAGGCGACCGTCGCCGTCCAGGTGTCCGGCGCGTACGGGTCGCGGCAGGAGGAGGCGCAGCGCCTCGGCCGCCTCCTGCGGCCGAAGGCGTCCGGGCAGGGCGCCCGCTTCTACGCCGTCGTCGCCCGCGACACCCTCGACCAGGACTACGCCGCCCACCGGCAGCGCTTCCTCGCCGAGCAGGGCTACGCCTACCGGATCGTCGACGCCGACGCGGTCCTCGCGGGCGAGGAGATCTGACCGGCCGGCGGCATCCGAAGGACCTGCTGACGGCCGAAGGGCCAGGAGAGCCCGAAGAACGCGGAAAGGCCGAAGGGCCCGGCGTCGCGCACGCCGGGCCCTTCGGTGTCCGTCCCCTCAGCCGATGTAGGCGATCCCGTCGATGCAGACGGTCGGCCGCCCCGACGTCCCCGCGACGACGACCTTGATCGTGTGCTTGCCGCTGGACTTCCAGGCCCGCGACCAGACGAGCTGCCGGTACGCGAGCGTCGACGCGCGGGTGTCGAGCGTGCCGACCTTCACGCCGTCCACGTAGACGACGACCGCGCCCACGTTCGACTGCCGCTTGACGATCAGGCCCGCCTCGCGCCCGGTGAACGTCCAGCTCGCGCTCGCGCCCTTGCTCGCGCTGTAGAGCCCGTACCCGCCGAGGTAGGAGCTGTTCGTCGTCTTCTTCCAGGTGCCCGTGCGGGTCGACTGGCCCTCCGGCATGAGCGCGACGCTCCGGGAGATGCCGGACGCCGCGGTGTTCCCGGCGGCGTCGGCGGCGGTCAGCGACCACGACTGCGCCGTCCCCGGCTTCGCCGTCGCCGCCCAGCTCGTCGTGGTGGCCGCGAACGTCTTGGCGGCCGGCGACGTCGCCTTGACAGAGTTGAGCAGCGCGTTGTCGGTGGCCTTCCAGCCGAGCGTGACGGGAACGCCGGTGGTGCTGACCGTCGCCCGCCGCAGCGACAGCGCCGGCGGCGTCGCGAAGACGGGCTTGGTGACGTCCGCGACGACCGTGGACGCCGGCGAGTCGGCGGTGCTGCCGTCGCTGTACGTCGCGTGGACCACGACGCTGTGCGTGCCCGGCTGGAGCGTCAGCTCCGCGGACGACGCGCCCGCCGCCGGGGTCGCCGCGACCGCCCCGTCCACGCGGACCTGGTACGTCGCGGACGCGACCGGCTTCCACCCGACCGTCACCGTGCTCTTCGTGTAGTAGCGCCCGCCCGCGTTCGTCGCGCCGGTCAGCGTGACGGCCACCGCCGGGGTGGTGAGCTTCTTCGCGGCGGTGCGGATGTCGCCGAGCTTGGCGTACAGCTGCGCGCCCGGGCAGGCCGTGGCGAACCCGTCACGGTGCCCGGAGATCGTGTCGAACGACACCTTCTGCCCGTACGGGTACTTCCCGCCGGTCCCGTCCGGCGCCATCGACGTCAGCGTCGTCTTCCCCGTCGGGTCGACGCCCGTCAGGCCGAGCTTCCACGCCGCCACCTTCGCGACGCCGTTCAGCGCCGCCTGCGTCGGCGCGACGCCCGCCGGCGTCTCGTTCGCGTTCGTGTAGGTGCCGAGCACGGCGATCCCGGCCGTGTCGGTGTTGAACCCGTACGTGTGGGCGCCGTGCACCGGACGGTCGACGCCGCCCCCGCGGCCCTCGTACACGGTGCCGCACTTGTCCACGAGGAAGTTGTAGCCGATGTCGTTCCAGCCCTCGCTCTTCACGTGGTACAGGAAGATCGACCGCACCACGGACGGGGCCTCGGCGCACGTGTAGGAGTTGCCGGTGTCGGAGTGGTGGACGAACACCGCCTTCACCGACGTGTCGTACTCCGGCGGGTCCTTGACCAGCGACTCGTCGGCTCCCCACGCCGCCCGCGACACCATCGCCGGCTTCGGCGCGGTGACCGCGGTCGCGGCTCCCGCGGCCCCCGACGGCGAAGCGGTCGGGGTCGCGGTCGCGGTCGGCGTCGGAGACGGGGATTCGGACGGCGGCGTCTCGGACGGCGACGGTTCCGCGCCGCCGGAGTCGGTCGGTTCCGGAGCCGCGCTCGTCGATGTGTCCGGGGCGGGCGAGTCGCTCGGCCCGTCGACCGGGTCGGCTGCGGCCGCGAGCCGGACATCGGTGCCGCCCTCGCCCGCGGCGCGCGGACGGGACGTCCCGCTTCCGCCCGCGCCCCCTTCGGGGTCGACGAGGTCGACGCGCAACCCGGCCGGGAGGGTGCGGCCCTGCCCGGCCACCCGCACTTCAACGCCGTTGGAGGGGCCGACCCACAGGCCGTTCGTCCCGCCACGGCTCCCCGGCCCCGCGCTCTCACCGGAATCGGGGGCGTCCTGGGTGGCCGGCTCGACCTCCTGCCATCCCGACCAGCGTCCGGACGCGGCGTCCCGGGTCCGGACCCGGACCGTCCCGCGCAGTTCCGACCGCGGCTTGTCCCACGTCACGCCGAGCAGGCTGAACGGCTCGGTGGACGCGGCGGGCAGCCCCGCCACCTTCTTCGCCGCGCTGGCGGCCGTTAAGTCCCGCAACGCGTGCTGGGTGACGCGTCCGGGGCCGGGCTGAGCGGCCGCAGAGGTCGTGGCGTCCGACCCGTCGGAGACCAGATAGGTCACCGTTCCCGCGACGACGACCGCGGCGACGGACGCGCCGACCAAAGTACGCCTGAGCATGTCTCTCCGATCACGACCCGGTCCGAATCACCCTTCGGCCGGCATCACGGCGCCTGATCCTGCGCCTCTACCTCACCAGCGCCCCAAACCTCACGATTGTCACGCAAGCATCGGCCAGAAACAACGGGACGGATCACTGCCTCGGCAATGGCGGCTGCGGCACCGGAGCGGACGACCGTCCGGCGGCGGCGACGAACGCCGCGACGCCCACGCCGGTGATCACGAGGGACATCAGCAGCGCCAGGAACCAGCCGAAGTCCAGCGAGGCATGCAGCTGCTTCTCGAGGAGAGCGTGCACCACGGGAGGGAGCGCACGAGGCTGACCGTCGAGAACCGCGGACTTGGCGGAGTCGAGACGCGTGGCGGCGAGCCCCAGGGAGAGCAGACCGAGCAATCCCGGAATCGCCGCCGCACCGACGAGCCGTCCATTTCGGAGAACCGCGCCCACCACACCCAGGCCGCCGGCGGCCAGAGCGCACAGCAGCGTCAGGTAACCCCAGCCGACGGTGCCTTCGAAACCGTTGTACGACCTGTCCAGACTGTGAGCGGCACCCGACGAGAGCCCCTCCGCCTGCAACGTCACTTTCACCCATGGCAGGACCGCTGAGACCAGCAGCAGAAACGCCGCTCCCGCGACCACCAGCCCGAACCAATTCAGCCCGCGCCCAGGTGCCGCCTGCGGTCCGCCAGGCCCGAACGGAGCGCCCTGCTGGTACGGAACACCCGGATACCCGGGCCCTGGCGGACTTCCCGGCTGTGGCGGGCCACCGGGCCCTGGCGGACCTCCCGGTTGCGGTCCCCACTGAACCCCAGGGGGCATGCCCTGGGGCATTCCCGGGGGCCCGAACGGCTGCCCGTGATTGTCCGCCGGTGGATTCTGGCCCGGCTGCGGATGCGGAGTCGCCCACTGCGGCTGGCCTGGTTCTTGTGGCTGGCTCATGGTCGGCAGTCGTCCTCACTGGGAGCAGAGGCGGACGTCGGGGGGAGTCGCAGAGCCACCCTACTCTGACGAACAGTCCCGTCTACATAGCGAGCCGCACCGGACTTCACCGGCCGCCGGCGTCCCCGGATCCAGAAAAGGAAAAGGCCCCGCCGTGAACGGCGGGGCCTTCCTCACAAAATGTCCGGCGGTGTCCTACTCTCCCACACAGTCTCCCATGCAGTACCATCGGCGCTG